>DXHG01000107.1 GCA_019113455.1 Candidatus Treponema faecavium
CATCGGCAAAATTCATGTCTGATACATGGCAAAATAAAATTTTGCCATCGGCAAATGTAAATTTTTAAAATAGCAAATCTGTCAGCCGCCGGTTCCGCGCCCTGCGCCATGCAGTGCAAATAAGAAAACTGAAAAAAAGCCGCAAAACATATAAAAAAACCGCGTGCAGCCGCAGAAACGCTCCGCGCGGGGGCTCCCGCGGCTCTAACGCTGCTCAGGCAGTGTTAGAGCCTGCGCCTTGTGCGCAAGCCCCGCGATTTTAGTAAATGTTTTTTCTATATACTGTGCTTCTCCCTCTGAGAGCGCGCTGCGCGAAAGGATGTCTTTCCAGAACTGTTCCATGTCGGCGCGGCCTGCTACGCTGAAAAACCCGATATTCGCAAGGCTGTCCGTCATCACGCGCACCGTGCCGTCAAGCCGTTCGCGCGTGATGGGAATGTATCCCGGGGAGCGGTTGTGCCGGCTTCGGAACAGCGTGTACGCGATAATCTGCACCGCATGAGACAGATTGAGCGAACCGAACGATTCGCTTGCGGGAATGACGACACCGATATTACATTCGGCAAGCTCGGCGTCGGTAAGGCCGGTGCGCTCATTGCCGAATACGACGGCGAGCGTGCCGCCGGCAATGGTTTGAGCGCGCGCGGCGAGTTCTTCAGGCAGGATGAGCGTATGCTTGCGTTTTTTTCCGACGCGGCGTGTCGTTCCGGCGGCGCAGGTGCAGCCGCGCGCTGCGTCCGTAATCGACTGGTAAAACTGCGCATGCTCCCAGATGGAATAGGCGTGAATGGCGAGTACGCGTATCTGTTCTTCGTCGTAGTCCGCCCTGGAGCCGACGATTTTGAGCGTGTGCAGATCGGCGTTTGCCATCGCGCGGCATACGGAACCGATGTTTCGGCTTTCTTCCGGATGTGAGAGGATAATGTGTATGTGCTCTGCTGCCATGCGGGTTACTATACTTTTTTTCTGTGTTTTATGCTAGAATCAGCGCGTGAAAACGATATTTTCGGGCAGACATGCGTTTGTGCTCGGCGGCTCAGGCGGTATTGGATCACAGGTGAGCGCTGCGCTTGCCGAGGCGGGTGCATCAGTCTGCGTGCACGGACGGCGCCGGCACGAGAAATTTGACCGGCTGGCGGCTGATATACGGAAAAAAACATCGTGCACGCAGCTGTTTCAGGAGCTGCCGCCTGAACTTCCTGACGCCGTACCGGAAGCGATTGCCGGAGAGCTTTTGCGTGCGGATATACTGTGCGTGTGTTTCGGGCCGTTTTTGCAGAAACCGCTTGACGCGATGAGCGGCGATGACTGGAACCGCATCGTGTATCTGAATTACACGTTTCCCGGTATGCTCATAAGCGGCGCGCTTGGTGCGATGAAGCGCCGGCACTGGGGGCGCATACTCGTGTTCGGCGGTACGCGTACGGAAAGCGTTCACGGGTTTGCGACGAACGCGGCGTACGCCGGCGCAAAGACGGCGCTGTGCAGCCTCGTCAAGTCGGCCGCCGGCGCGTATGCGGCGTACGGCATTACGTGCAATGCAATTCTTCCGGGGTTTGCGGACACGGAGTACCTTTCAGACAGAGCGCGCGCTGCGCTGCAGGCAAAACTGCCGGGGAGAACGCTTATACCGGTTCAAGCGATTGCGCGGGCAGCGCTCTTTGTACTTGGCTCGCCGCATATCAACGGAGCGCTGCTTTCTGTTGACAGCGGCTGGGATCCGGTTTTTTCTAAAACATATTTTTAATAAAAAACAAAAGATATTTGTTTTCGGCTGATGTTTTTTTTTGTTTTTGTGTGATATACTGATTAAAACATCAAGCCGCAGCACGCTGCGCGCCGTGCATGACGGATATATTTTATAATGTAAGGATTCAGCCATGACGAAAAATGACAGCATTATACCGGATTTTGACAACGAAACGGACGACAGCTTAAAGATATCTTTGGAAAAAGCTGCCGGCATACCGTCGGGTCTCATGATCTATCTGAACGGGTATATCGATACGTATAACTCCACGTTTTTTCAGAAAAAGATAACAAAGGTCGTTGAGGCGGGTTTTGTGAATCTGATTTTCAACTGCGCTGCGCTGAATTATGTATCGTCTACCGGTATCGGCTCTTTTACCGCGTTCCTTAAAATGGTAAAAGCAAAAGGCGGCGACGTGGTGCTCCTTGAAATACAGCCGAAAGTATACGAAGTGTTTCAGCTGCTTGGCTTTGCGCAGTTTTTTAATATTAAAGATTCGCTGGAAAGCGTCATGGATCACTATAAGAACGCGCCTGCAGCCGGTACGGATGTGTTTCCGATGATTTTTTCGTGTCCCGTCTGCTCAAAGCGGCTCAAAGCGGCCAAAGCGGGTCGTTTCCGCTGTTCCGAATGTAAGTCGATACTGGCTATCGATGAGCGGGGGCAGATTTTCTTAGGCTGAAATACGCGTGCGTCTGCCTGCGCAGAACGGTTCAATATTGTGGACAGCTTGTGGAAAAGCAGCGCCCTGCCGGTGTACAGGCAAACGCAGCGGCAGCCTGCCGCGCGCGTTCGTGAGGCATACATAAGGATAAAAATCTATTTCTTTATATTAAAAGCAGTTATTTTCTTTTATTTTTGAGCATTTATACCGATACTATAAATACCTGCAGTTGGGCAGCATAAAGCCCGCGCGCGGCTTGTTTTTGCCGGCGCCAACGCAGGCGCAAGTCTGTGGATTTATTGTGGAAATATGTGTATTGCAGTGTATGTATGCGCCGTGTTAAGGGAGAATCCATGAAACAGTTTTTGTATGTGTGTCTGATATGCGCCGTGATATACGCGGCAGGATGCCTGTTTGGAACGGGCGTATTCGCGGCGTATACGGACAGCCTGCTGCTCAGTGCGGGGAATGGGCTTCCGGCTGTTTCTGCGGCAACGGTGTTTGAAGGTTTTGGACTGTCGCTCATGGCGGTGAGTTTTCTTGCGCCGGCGGTGCTCGCGTTTTACTGCATACGCAAGCGGTTTACCGGTCCGAGAACGGCCGCCTATATTGTCTGCTCGCTTGTGTCGTGGTTTGTGCTGCTGCCTGCGGGCAGTATGCTTACCGCTTCGAGCGCGCAGTATGTGAATACCGAAAGTCATACGGTGCCGGCCGTAACCGAAGGCTATCTGCGCCGCTTTGACGGCGCGATTGTGTATTACAGCCATATTTCCGCAGATGGCAGGGGAGACGGCATTGTAATCCGTGCGCCGCATGAGGGGGCTTCTTTCGCGCCTTCTGTGCAGATACTTGACGCAGTGCAGGCTGTATCGGGAAATCCGCTGCCGTTTTCGGATGTGCTTATTCAGCGTTCCGTGAGCCGTCCGGGGCTCCTTGACGCGATGCAGCGCGCGGGCGCAGAGCTGTTCCGCGCAGCGCGCGCGGCAGGCAGCGGCGGCTGGGCGTCGTGGCTTACGTTTGCTTCCATATTTATTCCGCTTTTGGCGCTTCCGTGTGTGGGGTATTTGTCGCGGTGGCCGCTGCTTTCTGTCGTATATATGACGTTTGGGTTTGTGCTCGTGTGCGCTGTGAATATACTGATAACGGCGCCTGCAAGTGTCTTGACCATAACGCAGAGCGCGTTTCTTGAGCACCTGCTGCTGTCGGCAACGCCTTTGGTGCATATCCTTATCAACGTGTGTATGAGTATGCTGTTTGTGTTGAGCGGTATCGTTTCATCGTTCCTGCATACCGAAGCGGTGCTTGAGTAAAGAAGGGGAAAATCGCTGATGGTTCGTGTTGTGCTTGCAATCTGCATCTATCTGGTTATTGTGTTTGCGTGCTCGATTGCGGCGGGTTTTTTTGTGAATCCGCCTGAGGTGTTTTTGCTTCCGGGGCTGCGCGCAGGATATCTCTTTATGCGCGGCAGCCTGCTCGCGTGCGAGCTGCTCCCCGGCGCGGTGCTTTCCGGGCTGCTGGTAGCGTGCGCTGTGTCGTTTGGAAAAAGCGCGGAGCGCATGAGCACGCGTTTTTCTTCCGCGATGATGACGCTGTACCGCAACGTTGTTATTGTCGGACTGGTTTGTGTGTTCGTTATTTTCTGCGTGGAAGAAATCCTTGCTCCGGTAGTGCGCATGCAGCAGACAGCGGCAGCGCAGAAGTCTGAGTTTTATCAGGAATACGTGAGCCTGTCAAAGAACAGCATGGCGGAAGAAAACTACCAGCTTGCGATGATATATGCCGAACAGGCGCTTGCAATATATCCGGAATCAAGTGAGGCGGCGGAGCTCGCGTCGCAGATAGAACTTGCGTATGCGTCAAACCCGCCGCAGGCGGACGAGCCGCGGAAAGCGCAGCCTGCGGGCGTGCTGGGGGATGCCGCGTATGCCGCCGCTGCTGACGCGGCGGAACTGCTTGCAAAAGCGCGGCGCGCAGAGGCTGCTGAAGACTGGCTTAACGCGCATTATTTTGCAGAAAGTGCCGCCCGTATCGCGCAGCCGGGCAGCCAGACGGAAGCAGATGCGCGCCGTCTTTCGGCGCAGGCATGGAACGAGCTTTCGCGGCCGCGGCGGTTTGAGAACAAAGAGGCGGAGTACGTATTCCGCGAAAAGCAGCGCGGCTACACTGCCCTTTTGAACGGCGATTTTCTTGAAGCGTATTATATCTGGACGCGCCTTGAGCAGCTTGTGCCTTCTGATCCGGACGTGCAGTATTTTGCCGGTATCGCGCGCGCGGAAACGGACAATCAGTATTTCTTTATAGAAGAAACGCAGAATATCCGCATGTATGAGACGCTCAAAAACATCTGCTTTACGCTGCCTGCCCCGGGCGGCGCGCAGTACGCCGTGTATATCGACGGTATGTCTGCGATACGGAGTGCGGGCGATATGGTGCAATACCTGCAGAACGTGAGCATTACAAAGTTTTACGCGGTCGGCAAGGTTGAGTATTCATTCACGGCGCCGTATGCCAAGATGCTTGCCTATCCGGTACATAAGCTGCCCGAGGAAATGCGCACGGAACTCGGCTTAACGGGAGAAGAAACGATCGTTCCGTATCTGATGCTTGAGTCTATCAACCGCGAGACGGCTGATATCGTAACGTCCGCGCGGTATACCGCCGGAACCGATGACGCGGCGGGAAACTATATGTTTATGCCGGTAAGCTACGATGACTTTATCCTCGCCTCGCGCGCGTATCAGGGCGCCGACGCGATGACGCTTGGAGAGCTGCTGCACTTTGCGCCGCAGGCCGATTTGTTCGGCTATGCTGCTGAAACATACACATCGACGCTGCTTAACCGGCTGTTCGCTCCGATGCAGACGCTCAGTCTGCTCATTCTGTTGGCCGTTATTGCATGGAACTATCAGCTCTGCCGCAGCTATTCGTTCAGGCTCTGCTATCTGCTCGCGTTCCCGCTCTTTACGGCAGTTATCTTTGCGGTGCAGCGGTGCATACGTTATGTATGCACGCTGTACAACCTGTCATTGATCGGGCGGCTGGGTATTGAATGGACGTTTATTGTCGCCGCGGCGGTGCATATCGTGTTGCTGGCGGCGGTGTCGGTGCTGTTTTTGTCGCGCAAGCGGCTTGAAGACCGCGGATAAAGCGCCTGTGTATATACAAAAAAAGCCGTTTCCTCAAAGCAAAAGGAAACGGCTTTTTTGCGGGGCGCTTAAGCGCTCATGATTTCTGAAATCGTGCGCATAATCTCATCGTGGCAGCCGCCGCAGCCGGTTGAGCAGTGCGTTACCTTCTGTACTTCCTCAAACGCCTTTTCTACCTGGCTGAAATGCGTGCTTTCGTGCAGAACTTTTTCGATATCAAGATATGTAACCTTTTTGCAGTGACATATTTCCCTGTTTTCCATAATCGAATACCTCCGTCTGTATTGCGTCTGTATCATAGCACACAATTTTTGCGAGTACAAGACAGCGCGCGGGGCGGCTGCTCTGTACGCTTCGCAGGCGGGGAACTGCCGCGCTGCACGGGCAGTCAGGTGCGGCGCTCCGGACTTGACTGCGTTGTGTTATGCCTGCGGTGTCTGATTTACCGTGTCGGCAGGCGCTCCCTGAAAGGAAAACACACCCGTCTGAATAAGTTTTGATTCCGGGCGGCATAAGGCGAAAATGCCCTGTATCAGACCAATAATACCGGGGATGGCGGTCCAGCAGAACAGTATTTTAAGGATTCCCATGCCGGGATGACCGGCAATAAAACTGTTTACCCCAATGCCGCCAAGCAGAATGGAAAGGACGCCGTACGTTACTTTATCAAATGATTTCATGTTTTACTCCCTTGCGCAGCCGATGGAACACCGGATTCCTGTCTGACTGCACCGCGTTTTGTATTGATTTGCTGCAAGCAATGCTGAAAATATTCTATCATTGCCCCCCCCCGGGCTGTCAAGCGGTACTGTGTAATACATGTATGGTTCTAGGTCTGTTTGACAGCTTGCCAGCGGCTGTTCAGCCGCTGGCAAGCTACAAGTCTGCGACTAGAATAGAAAAACAGCCCTCGTGCAAACGCCGCAGCCACCCCGCGGATAATTAACGCCGCGCTTGCGCAGGTTAATTATCCGGGTACAGGAACGCGCTGATATGGTTATCGGTGTCAAGCACCTGATTCAGCGTCTGCTGCAGCGTCTGCGGCGTCTGATCCTGCTCAATGCGCACCGTGTCGGCAATCTGCTCAAGCGGTACGGAATCAAGCACGCACTGGGCGATGCTTGCTGCCCAGAACGGATTCTGCTCAAGATTTGTTTCCATTGTGCGCCGGTATGATTCCGTGATTTTTGTCATGTCGGCGTCTGTCGGCAGCGTCTGCTGCAGCCGTTCTATCTCTGCGATCACTGCCGCCGCAAGCTCATGTTCCCTGCCGGGCGTGCAGCTGAACGAAATGTGCGTTTCGTAATTCGGTGTGGGATACTGCGCCGTGCTCGTATAGACGGATACGCCGTAGGATCCGCCGAGCTGCTCGCGGATAGTCTGGCGGAGCGCCGTGCGCAGGTACTGCGTCATGTCTTCAAGGCGCTGGCGCCTGAGCGTTACGCCGTCAACATCGTTTTCCGGAAGTGTGCCGCCGAACGCGATGTACACGCTGCGCTGATCCTCAATCCCCTTGTACACCGCAGCCGACGGCGTTCCCTGCGGAAACGGCACATATGCCGCGTCGGGATCAAGCAGCGGTGGTTCTGCGCGTTCGCCCTGCACGTGCGCTGAAGGAAGCGCTGCCAGATACGTGCAGGCAAACTCGCGCAGCTGCTGCATGTCAAAGCTGCCGGTAAAGATAAAAGTATATCCGTCCGCGTCTGAAAAACAGGCACGGTACGCCTGCTCGGCCGCGGCAGGGTCAAGCGCTTGTATCGCGTCTTTCGTAAGCGGCTGATAGCGGAGAGCGTCTCCGTAACGCAGGTTAAGAAACGCCTGCCTGAGCTGCCCCTGCGGCGTGTTTTCGTTTTCGGCAGCGGCAAGTTCCGCGCCCGCAATCACCTGGCTCCAGCCGTCTTCGGTAAATTCCGGCGCGGTAAAATAGAGCTGCACGAGCCGGAACACATCTTCAAAGTCAGCGGCAGAGGACGACGCCTCAAGCCCTGAGTAATACGGAGCGATAACGGGAACGATGCTTACCTGCTTTCCGGAAAGTTTTTTTATAATCTGCATTGGGGAAAAGCCGTTGAGACCCGAAAGCTCCACGTAGTCTGCGGCTGCGAGGGCTGAGTGAAACATCTCGTCGGGGAACATGCTGAGCCCGCCTCTGCGCACCGCCTGCATGAGTATCTCATCCTGCGTAAAATCAGTGGGATTGGCGATAACGCGCACGCCGTTTGAAAGCACCCATTCGGCAACCGTAACAGGCTCCGTAAGCAGCACCTGCTCCGAGACGATGCTGCCGGGAGCAGCCGGCGGCTCCGGATAAAGCGGGCGGTCATCGACGCCGTCGTCATACGGAACAATAAGCGCCGGATCGGCTCCCGCCTGCCACTGAGTGAAAATATCCGCGTCAGACGGAATGTCCGCAGCGTTTTCCGGCGCGGAAACCGTCATGAGTTTGCCCGCAGCGGGAAACCAGCCGCGGCACGCTTCGTTTACTTCTTGAAGCGTGAGCGACTGCGCCGCGGCAGTATATATGTCAAAACGGTCTTGCGCGGAAAGCACGATGTCGCCGTAGAGCGCCGCGCCTAAAAGCTGTGACACGACCGCCGCGTTTGTCTGCGCGGCGCTGTTTGCGAGGCGCAGCTCCTCGTCTGCAATGATGGCCTGTTTTATGCGTGCAAGCTCCGATTCCGTAACACCGAACGTATCGAGACGCTCAAGCTCTGTAAGCAGCAGGTCAAGCGCCTGCGTAAAGCCGCCTTCTGTCGGTATTACCGCGGCAAAGAGCAGATCGACCGGCTCAACGAGCTTCTGCTGTCCGGCCCCTGCCGCGTACAGCGGCGAACCGGCGGTAAGGCTCAGTTCATACATGCGCTGGGAAAATATATTGAACGCGGCGGCGCGCGCCATTGCCTGGCGCACATCGCGTGCTGTCTTAAGCTGCTGCGGCGGCTTGTGCGCCATGATGTCTATGCGTGTCGAAGTAATTTCAGGGTCCCGTATCACTAAAAGCGCGTCTTCCCGTGGCGTGCTGACACCTGCTGGTTCCTTGCGCGGCAGCGGCTCCTGCGGCGCCGGTATCGCTGAAAGCTGCTGTTTGACCGCCTGTTCGAGCTCTGCCGCCGGTGCGTCGCCGACAATAATCACGCTCATGAGGTCGGGCCGGTACCACTTTTTATAGAAATCGATAACGCGTTCGCGGCTTACGTTTCGGATAACGTCCGTTTTGCCGATAGGCATACGCTGCGCGTAGCGGGAATCGGGCAGCATAAACGGCACCTGCTGCTGCATGACGCGGTCGTCAACGCCCAGGTGCAGCCGCCATTCTTCTATAACGACGCTGCGTTCCGTTTCAAGCTTTTCGGCGTCAAAATCGAGCGCGCACGCCCAGTCATATACGACCGTAAGCGCCGTTTCAAGGAACTCGGGATTGTCAGCCGGAAGCTCAAGCATATAAACGGTCTCGTCAAACGATGTATATGCGTTTATTTCAGGTCCGAACCCCATGCCGATCGATTCAAAGAAATCGACAAGCTCGCGGCCCTTAAAGTGCTGTGAACCGTTGAACGCCATGTGCTCTACCAGATGCGCGACGCCCTGCTGGTCGTCGTCTTCCTGCATGGAACCGGCGCGCACAACAAGACGGACGGCAAGCCGGTTTGCGGGCTCGCTGTTTTGTTTTATATAGTAGCTCATGCCGTTATCGAGGACGCCGTGAGCAATATCGGAATCCTGCGTGAGCGCGCGGCTGCCGCCCGCCGCCGAAGAACAGCCGGGAGCGCACAGCAGCACGGCGGAAAGCAGCAGCGCCAAAAGTGCGCCGAACGCCGGCGCAGAAGCGGTGCGCTGCTGTGCCGGACGCTTTGCTTTACGGATAGCAATCATTGCGGTAATACTCCTTCCAAATAATACGTATATGTTTCAAAACACGCTTATACAACAGTTATGCGCGCGCATATGTTACGGTGCTTGCCGCTGTGCGCTAAGTTAAAAACTTGCTGTTTATCCGGAAAGAGATTTGCCATCGGGAAATTGTGAGTTTTTAACAGGATGCAGCAAAACGGCAAATCCAAGCATTGTCATAAACTGCCCGTATATCCCCGTACAGAAACATTTGCGGAAAAACTGACGCGGTGTATACTGGTGGTGCAATTCAGTGTATCATCCATGAAAAACTGAACAGGCAGTTCCTTTGAGGAAACTGCGAAAAGACAGAAGGAGACAAGGCGCAGGCTTGTTGTTTTGAGCGAGTTCCCGCAGTAAGCATGAGCAGGCCGAGGCCTGCGGCTGAAACAATGCCTCTGAAAAAGAGGCGT
>DXHG01000108.1 GCA_019113455.1 Candidatus Treponema faecavium
GGAGAGAAACAACGACTCGGAAGTAAAGGGGTGTTTCTCTCCCTCCCCAAAAAACGAATTATAGAGAATAACAAAGAAAAAAAGTCTGCGTGTACACGCAAAAATCAAACCGCAGGGTACCTGCAAAAAAAGCCTGCGTGCAGGCGCAGAACCAAACCGCCGCCCTGGGAGGATTCTCCGTTTTCTTGCCCTGCAGCAGGGCTTTATGGTATAGTGCTGTATTGTTTTTACGGAGCAGAGAATGACCAAGTACGTATTCATTACCGGCGGTGTCGTTTCATCGCTTGGCAAAGGAATTGCTGCCGCATCTTTGGGCTTGATCCTGAAAAGCCGCGGATTCAGAGTGGTAAATCAAAAGTTTGACCCGTATCTGAATATCGATCCCGGCACGATGAACCCGTACCAGCACGGCGAAGTATTTGTAACCGATGACGGCGCGGAAACGGACCTTGACTTGGGTCATTATGAACGATTCACGGACGAAAATCTGTCGCAGAGCAGCAACACGACCGCAGGACGCGTGTATCTGACTATCCTCAACCGCGAGCGGGAAGGCGGTTTTAACGGCGGCACGGTGCAGGTTATTCCCAATGTAACAGACGAAATCAGGCGGCGCATGCTGCTTCCGGCACAGGAAAAGCAGGTTGATTTTATCATTACCGAAATCGGCGGTACGGTCGGTGATATAGAGTCGCTGCCGTTTCTTGAGGCGATACGCCAGATAAAGTACGAAGTCGGTGTAGAGCACTGCGTGTATATTCACCTGACGCTCCTGCCGTATATGAAAAAGGCGCAGGAGCTGAAATCAAAGCCGACGCAGCACAGCGTAAAGGAGCTGCAGGGGCTCGGTATTCAGCCTGACATTATCATGCTGCGGAGCGAGATTCCGATTGACAGCGCGACGCGCGAAAAACTCGCGCTGTTCTGCAATGTGCGGAGCGACTGCATCATTGAAAATCTGAACGCAAAGTCAATTTATGAAGTGCCTTTGATGATGGAAAAAGAAGGCTTGGGCCGCGCCGTGTGCCGCGCGCTTAATATAGAAGATTCTCCTTCGCATCTTGAGCGTTGGGCGGCAATGGTTGACCAGATGTACCATCCGGTGCGCCGCATTACGATTGCGCTTGTCGGCAAATACGTTGAACTGCACGACGCGTATTTGTCTGTTGTGGAGTCGCTGCTGCACGCCGGTATTCACAATAAGACGGAAGTCATCATAGACTGGATAGCGGCGGAAGAGCTTTCAGACGCTGAGAGCACCGCCAGACGGCTTGGCGGCGCTGCGGGCATTATCGTTCCCGGCGGTTTCGGCGGCCGCGGCATCGAAGGCATGATACGCGCCGCCGAATACGCGCGCACAAATGGCATACCGTATTTCGGCATCTGCCTCGGTATGCAGATACTGGTTATTGAATATGCGCGCCGCGTGCTTGGCCTTGAGCGTGCGAATTCGTCGGAGATGGACGCCGCCGCGCCTGACGCGGTAATTGACCTGATGCCCGACCAGGACGGAAAGATTCTCGGCGGCACGCTGCGGCTGGGCAAATACGAATGTGCGCTTGTTCCCGGAAGCATCAGTGCGCGCGCCTACGGTGCGCAGACGGTATGGGAGCGCCACCGCCACCGCTACGAGTTTAACAACAGCTACCGCAGCCGCTTTGAGCAGAACGGGCTTGCGGTAACAGGCGTTAATCCGGAGCGCAATTTAGTTGAAATTGTCGAAGTCTCCGGCCATCCGTGGATGGTGGGCGTGCAGTTTCACCCTGAGTTTAAGTCGCGCCCCGACCGCGCGCATCCGCTGTTCCGCGAATTTATCGGCGCGGCCGTGCACCGCGCGGAGGAGGCGAGATGATGAAGCGAAAAAGAATTGCGGTGCTTGATTTCGGCAGCCAGTACGCACATCTTATTGCGAAACGGCTGCGCCTGCAGGGCTTTTACGCAGAGATTGAGCGGCCGTCCGCGCCGCTTGACGCTTTTGACGGTGCCGCGGGCATTATCATGTCAGGCGGGCCTTCTTCTGTGTATGACGAACATGTGCCGCAGTTTAACCGTGATATACTGTCTTTGGATGTGCCTGTGCTGGGGCTCTGCTACGGACATCAGCTCATGGCGTCGTGTTACGGCGGCGCGGTAGAACAGGCGGCTGTCGGCGAGTTCGGTTTTGCACAGCTTGAAAAGACTGCGGCGGGAGATTCGTGCCCGCTTTTTGACGGCGTGCCATTTCCGGCGCAGGTATGGATGAGCCATCAGGACGCGGTAACAAAGCTGCCGGAAGGCTTTGAGGCAGTTGCCGCGACGCGCGACTGCGCGTACGCCGCCGTGCAGGATCTGCGCCGCCGCCGGTTTGGCTTTCAGTTTCACGCGGAAGTAAAAGACACGCCGTGCGGGGCGGCTCTTTTTGCGAACTTTGCGCGCTTTTGCGGCATGGAACAGAACTGGGATCAGGACACGGTGCTCAGCGTCATCCTTGAGAATATCCGGCGCGATGCGGGAGATAAAAAGGTGCTCCTCTTTTTGTCGGGCGGCGTCGATTCCACCGTTGCGTTTGCGCTGCTCACGCGCGCGCTCGGCGAGGAGCGCGTGCTGGGCCTGCATATCGACAACGGCTTTATGCGCAAAAACGAAAGCGCCAAGATAGAAGAACGGTATCGGGCGGCGGGTTTTTCCCATTTTATCGTGGAAGACGCATCCGAGAGCTTTTTACGGGCTATTGATCATTTAACCGATCCGCAGAAAAAGCGGATGGCTGTCGGAGAGCACTTTATTACGGTACGCGACGAGGTAGTTTCGCGCCTGCACCTCGATGAAAACGAATGGCTGCTTGCGCAGGGCACGCTCTATCCCGATATTATCGAGTCCGGCGGCACGGAAAACGCGCACACGATAAAAACGCACCACAACCGCGTTGCCGGTATTCAGTCGCTTATCGAAAAAGGGCTGATTATTGAGCCGCTCAAAGATTTGTACAAAGACGAAGTGCGCGTTATCGGCACAAAACTGGGGCTTGACCGTGATCTGATTATGCGCCATCCGTTTCCGGGACCCGGGCTTTCGATAAACGTGCTGTGCCGGAGTGCTGAAGAAAAAACGGATGAGTCGGAACTGCAGTCAGCGCGCGCGGTGCTTGACGGGCTTGGTCTGCGCGAGATTGACGGATACAGTGCGGCGCTCGGCGTGCTGCCGGTAAAATCCGTCGGCGTGCAGGGGGATTTCCGTACATACCGGTTCCCTGCGGTGCTGTCGTTTGCGGCGGATACAGACGGCTTTTCGTGTGCGTTTCCCGGCTGGGATGCGCTTGAAAAGACATCATCGCACATTACTAATGCCGCCGCCGCCGTCAACCGGACGGTGCTCACGCTCTATGTCCGCCCGGGCGTCTCGCTTGCGGTGCAGGAAGGCTACTGCGACAAGCGGCGCCTTGATCAGACGCGCGAGGCAGACGCGATTATGCTTGACGCACTCCATGCCTCCGGCTGGTACGACCGCATATTCCAGCATCTGACAATCAATCTGCCGTTCGCATCGAGTGCGGATCATTGTTCGATCGTGCTGCGTCCCGTCGTGTCTGAAGATGTGATGACTGCGCGTTTTGCGCATCTTGACCGCACGCTGCTGTGCACCGTGGTGCGCGCGATAGCCGCGCTGCCGTACGTGGATGCGGTGTACTACGATATTACGAATAAACCGCCGGCAACGTTCGGCTGGGAATAAGCTTGCAGAGCGGGCTGGCGTCCGCTCTGCAAACTGCCAAGATTTGGAGCTGTGCTCCAAATCTTGGCAGTTTGGGCAGCTCCGTGAGTGTCGGTGGGCAGATGGGCTTTAGCGTATCCGAAGACAGCGCTTTGATATGAACGGAAATATACCGCACATAAAAGGGTGTAGGCGATATTGCCGGCGATGCGGTATCAATCCGTTATGACGCGGACAGGTTTTGTATGTCGAAAAATGACAATATACAATTCCTGTCTTCTGTTGCAGAAAAAATGGCAGCCATTACTAAACCGGTTAAAGAAATAAATATGCGGGAAAAAAATAGGCGCTGTTTCTCATGCGCAGTCTATTGCGTGCGCACAGCCTCCGGACTCGTGCCGCATACAGCGAGAAACATAACCGGCAAACCAGGAATCTCTTTGACGGCAGGCTGCGGTGCGCGCCGTTTTATTCGTCAAGAGATATAAAACGGTAATTGCGGCTTCCGACGCCGATATCTTCAGCATATTTAAGCACATCTGTCTGGTGATAGTCCTGCCAGGCCTGTTTTGTCTGTTCGTCTGCGCTTGAGCGTTCAAGTGTCAAGTCAAGCGCGCACTGGTCAGCGGCGACAACATCGAGCGAGGCGATAATGCCGATATTTCCCAGATTTTCGGTTTGAGCGCAGTGATCATCGGGCTCAAAGCTGTCAAGCACGTTGATAAACGCCCAGTTCGGCTTATAGGTAACGGCTGCTTTGGCGGCGTCGGCAAACGCGCGCGCAAGCACGTCGGGTTCTGTGCTGTGATAGCGGTCAGGATCGGTGCCGCCTGAGTGAATCAGGTTCTTGCCTGATTTGCTTGCAAGACACAGCGAAATGTTTTTAATATTGCCGCCCATCGCTTCTATATAATGCAGCTTAAACCGGTGTACGGCAATCAGCGTGTCGTATTGGTCAAAATGGCGGCCGGTGCGGGCTGTCGTGAGCAGATGCCCGCCGGGAACCGGCATATCGATGTCGCCGTCTTCGTCAAGCATCTGCACCCGCCCTGCATCGGTGAATCCGTGTACATCGGCGAGCGCGTAATTCATCGCCGAAGTCCAGCGGTTCCCGGCAAGGCCGTTGCTGTCAATGAGCACTCCGTCTGTCGCACCCACAAGGCCGGTAAGCAGCTGCGGGTCGAGGTATTGCTCATCGGGTCCGCCGAACGAAACCTTGATGCCGACGCTGCCGGTAATCTGCTGCTCAAGCGCGGCATAAACTTTCATGAGCCCTTCCGCTGATATGTCAGCGGTAAAATACACGGCGGGCGCCTGCGGGTTTTCTGTCTGGTGGGCAAGCTGCTGTGCGGCGCCGTGCGCCGTGAAGCACACCGCCATGCCGGCGGCAAGCAGTACGGTTCGATATATGCTGTACATATCTGTCTCCTGCATAAAATGGAATAAGCGCCGCCTTTCACTTGGCAGCATGTACGCATCGTACAATTTGGAGCGGACTTTAAGTCAAGCCCGCGCACCGTGCCCGTCAAGACCGCGGCGGTTACTCTGTACGCAGTGCACGTACGGCAGCAGGTGTGCCGAGCCGCTGCAGGGATGTTCTGCGTGTGCACGCGGCGAAAGAACAATAAGCCTCGCAGAGACGCTCTGCAAAAACACCCGCAGCGGCTGGCAGTGTGTTTTTCAATTATTTTTCTTGACAATTCTGCAAAACCGCCTCTATGATAGAAAAGAAGCGTTGCTTTACTCGCTATTCCGTTCGGAATTGACATACGAAAAGAGGATCTAATGGAATTGGAAACAAAAAAGATCAGGAATATTGCCATTGCGGGGCATGGGCAGACCGGCAAGACGACGCTGCTTGAGCAGATGCTGTATGCCGCAAGTGTTATTCAAAAGCCTGAAACGGTGGAATCAGGCAAAACAGTCAGCGACAATTCGCCTGAAGAAATTCAGCGTAAAATATCGGTGTACGCAAGTCTCGCGCATCTTGCATGGAACGACCGGCTGGTTAATATCTGGGATACTCCCGGTTCTTCTGATTTTATCGGAGAGGTTATTTCTGCGTTCCGTTCCTGCGACACTGCGCTGCTTACGGTTGACGCGCGCGTCGGAGCGCAGATAGAAACGATAAAGCTCTGGCGTGATCTTGACCGGCGCAACAAGGCGCGCATGGTGTTTATCAACCGCTGCGATGATCCCCGCGCCAATTTTACTTCTGCAAATAAGGATATTCATGAAAAGTTTTCGGCTGAGGTATGTCCGGTAACGATTCCGATGATATCGAACAATAAGTTTACAGGCGTTATTGACGTGCTGCATAACAAAGCCTATCCGCTGCCCGAGGCGGGAAAAAAGGAAACAGCGCAGCCGGTACCGGAAGGATACGAAGAAGCGCGCGCCGAGGCGCTCGGCGTGCTTGCCGGTTCAGCCGCCGAAGGCGACGACGATTTGCTGGTCAAGTTTATCGATGAGGGAGAGCTTACCACGGAAGAAATCATTTACGGGCTTAAGATTGCGCTTGCGAATAACCGCATCGTGCCGTCGTTTGCCGGAAGCGCCGCGCTTGGTTCAGGCATTGCGCCGCTGCTTGATTTTATTGCAGAGATTGCTCCCGCGCCTGACGATGACTTTGAAACGGCGCTTGTACCTGAAGGCGAAACGACGACGATACGCATTTCTTCGGATGCAAAGCTTTCCGCGCTGTGTGTAAAGACGGCAAGCGATCAGTTCTCAGGCCGCCTGTCGTATCTTAAAGTGATTACCGGCACGCTGAAAGCTGACAGCGAGTATACGAATATCAGCGAAGGCCGCAAGGAAAAGGTCGGCAAACTTTACCGCTGTACCGGCAAGAAACTTGAAGAAATAAAAGAGGCGTGCGCGGGCGACATCTGTATCGCGGCCAAGCTCGCCGCAGCAAAAACGAGCGACACTATTGCGGAAGACCCGCAGACGCTACCGTTTGTAAAGCTGCATCATCCCGAGCCGATTTATTCGATGGCAGTGAGCGCCGCAGAAAAGAAAGACGAAGACAAGATGAGCGAGCTGCTCGCCAAAGCCGCCGAAGAAGACCGCACGCTTTCGTACCGGTTTGACGCGGAGACAAAGCAGAACGTGTTCTCCGGCATGGGCGAGCTGCACATCGGCATTATCCTTGAGCGCGTGCAGGCGCAGGCAAAAATACAGATACAGACATCGCTGCCGCGCGTTGCCTACCGCGAAACGGTGCAGCGCAAGGCGCAGGCGGAGTACACGCACAAAAAACAGTCCGGCGGGCATGGCCAGTACGGCCGCGTTGTACTGTCTGTTGAGGCGCTGCCGCGCGGTGAAGACTACCGCTTTACAAACGCCGTATTCGGCGGTGCTATTTCAAAGAGCTATATTCCCGGCGTTGAAAAAGGCGTTAAAGAAGCGATGGAGCACGGCGTGCTTGCAGGCTATCCGGTCGTTGACGTTGCCGTAACGGTTCTTGACGGCAAGGAACACCCCGTTGATTCCTCAGAACTTGCGTTTAAGATTGCCGCGCGCAATGCGTTCAGGGAGGCGATGCGCAGCGCAGGTCCGATACTGCTTGAGCCGGTGATGAATATAACTGTCTGGGTAGAATCAAAGTATCTCGGAGACATTATGTCCGACTTGTCAGGCAAGCGCGGCCGCATTCTTGGGCAGAACCCGCTCGGCGGCGGCATCGAAGAGATACGCGCGCAGGCGCCGCAGGCTGAACTGCTTAAGTACGCGATTGACCTGCGCTCGCTGACAAGCGGCACGGGAAGTTTTGAGACAAGCTTCAGCCACTACGACCCGATTTCAGGCAAGCTTGCGGATGATGTGATCAAGGCGGCCAGGGCGTTTATGCCGCAGGCCGGTTCGGAAGAATAGCGGAATAGCGCGCCGGTTTCCGGCGCCGCTCTCCGGCATATAAGAATAGACCTATAGGCACTAAAAAAGGAGCGGAAACGCTCCTTTTTTAGTGCCTGTGTTTTTCGTATCAGAACGTCGATTCAGGCTGACCGGAAGTGGCAAGCCTGAAACCCAAATAGTTATACGCCTCGTTTGGGTCGTAGGCGTAGCGATCGCCGGCAAAGAGATAGCTCGCGTACGGGCTCCAGCTGCCGCCGCGGCACACGCGCTCTTCTCCTGTCTCAGGTCCGCCGTAGCGGGGCTCGGCATCAGCCTGATAATCGCCGAACCAGTCCCAGCAG
>DXHG01000109.1 GCA_019113455.1 Candidatus Treponema faecavium
AGCATATTCAGCGACCTGAACCAGCTGCGGGATATTTCGCTTGAAAAGGATTACGCTTCGATTTGCGGGATTACGCAGGCGGAGCTTGAAGCGAATTTCGGTCCTGAGATTGACGCGCTTGCACAGGAAAACGGCATCACATATGCAGAATGCGTTAACAGGCTGCGCGAGATGTATGACGGGTATAAATTCCACGGAAACGGGGAACCGCTGTATAATCCGTTCAGCGTCATGAATGCGTTTGCAAGCAGGGAATTTGGTTCGTACTGGTTCAGGACGGGAACGCCGACGATACTCATAAAGAAGCTTGAACAGACCAAATACGATGTGCGTAAACTTTCGCTTGACGATGTGCGGATAAGCGCCGCCGAGATGAGCGATTACCGGCCCGACAGCCAGAACCCCATTCCGCTCTTTTACCAGACGGGGTATTTGACGATAAAGAGATACGATGCGGAATACCGAAAATATCTGCTTGGTTATCCGAACGAGGAAGTAAAGTACGCGTTTTTGGAAAGCCTGGTGCCGATGCTCACGGACGGGCTTGAGCTTGACGCTGATTTCAGCATCGTTGACTTTAATGAGGCGGTAAAAGCAGGCGACACGGATACAATGCGTGATTGGTTTACGGCGCTGTTTGCGAAACTGCCGTACATGGCGGCGGGCGGCGAAAAGCTTGACGCGGTTATCGAGCAGAACTTTCAGAACGTGATTTACATCGTGTTTATTCTGCTTGGACAGTATGCGCAGGTTGAACAGCACAGCGTGTTCGGACGCGCCGACTGCATCGTACAGAATAAAAACTGCGTGTATATCTTTGAGTTCAAGCGCGATGATACGGCTGAAAACGCGCTTAAGCAGATTGAAGAAAAGAAATACACTGAACAGTTCGCGGGTGATAAGCGCAGACTGTTCAAAATCGGCGTGAGTTTCAGTACAAAAGAGCGCGGGATTGCCGAGTGGAAGGCAATTGAAGGGTAAATATACAAATATCATGTGGGGAACGGTGATAAGCGGCAGCAAAAACAGATTTGAGGTTGAATGTGCCGACGGCGTTGTTCGGTTATGCACGATAAAGGGAAAGATTCTAAAACACCGTCAGTCGTATTACAATCCGCTTGCGCCCGGCGACGCGGTAGAAATAGCGCAGGATGAGCTTACCGGCACGCAGGGTCAGATTGTGTCGCTTGTTGAGCGCGCTAACGCGTTTGTGCGATGGAACGTAAAGGGAAGGCTTCCGCAGCTGCTTGCCGCTAATCTCGATTGCCTGTTGTGCGTAACTACTCCCGCGCAGCCGCCGTTCCGCGCGCGATTTATCGACCGCGCGCTTGCGCAGGCGGAGCACGACGGTATTGCACCGGTTATTGTGTGCAATAAAATCGATCTTGGCGCCGATGACGAAACAGAACGGATGCTTGCTGTCTGGGAGCGCATAGGCTATCGTGTGTTGCGCGTGTCGGCGCGCGGCGGGCAGGGCCTTGCTGAGCTTTCGGATCTCATTGCCGGAAAGCTCAGCGCGCTTGTCGGCCAGTCAGGCGTGGGCAAGTCAAGTCTCATTAACGCGCTTGACCCGTCGCATGCGCTGCGCACGGCTGAGCTTTCGCAGAAATACGGCCGCGGCTCGCATACGACGACAAAGGGTGTGCTGCTGCATTTGGTGCTCGGCGCGGGACAGACGGCGTCCGTAATCGACACGCCGGGAATTCGGCGCTTTGTGCTGCACGATATAGCGGCAGAAGATCTTGCGCTGTATTTTAAGGAACTTAAGCCGCTTGTCGGCACGTGCGCGTTCGGCATGTCGTGTTCGCACCGCTGCGAGCCGGGCTGCCGCATTATCGAGGCAGTGCAGAAAGGAACCGTGTCCGCACAGCGCTATGAAAGCTGGAGCCGCATCAGCGGCGAGCTTGCAGGCGGCGGCTGGGAAGACTGACGGCGCGGCGGCAGTATCGCCGCAAACTATTGTTTGGCATATACACAGAAAAGACGCATGAATACAAACACACTTGCAGACCTTGATTATTACCGCATTCGGGATACCGTTGCCGGCTGCTGCTGCGCGCAGGAAAGCGCAGAACTTTTAAAAACGCGGGAGCCGCTTACCGACAGTGCACAGATACGGCTTTTGAAACAGCAGGGGGCGGAATGGAGCGCCTATATACAGTCGGGGCGCGAAGCGGCGCTTTGCGGCTGGGAGCCGGTGCACGATATACTGGAGCGCCTGGCCGTTATGGGAACGGTGCTTTCTCCGACGGAACTGTACGCGCTCGGGCGCTTCTGCCGTATTGCAGAGACGGCGCGCAGGCGGCTTTCGGCGGCGCACGCGGCGGGGCTTTCGGTAACGGCTATCGCCGGCGCGGCAGCGGAGATGCCCGACACGGCAGCAGTTGAACGCGATATTTTCCGCATTATTGACGCTGACGGGACGCTGCGGGATCTCCCTGAACTATGTGAGATCCGCGAGCGCATTAAACGCATACGGGGCGATATAGAAGCGGTTATGCGCCGCTATACGTCTGACTCGTCGCTGCACGGCGTGCTCCAGAGCAGCGTGCCGGCGCTCCGCGCGGGGCGGCAGGTGCTTGCCGTGCGTTCAGGTCAGCGCGGCAAGATACGCGGCATTATCCACGAAGTGTCGCAGACGGGGCAGACGGTCTATATTGAACCGGAAGAAGCGGTGCGCCGAAGCAACGATCTGGTTGAGGAGCAGGCGCGCCTTGAACAGGAGACGCGCCGCATCCTCCGCGAGCTTACGGCGCGCATCGCACCTCATGCCGATATGCTCTCTGCCGTATATACGGCGCTTACCGCACTCGATATGTCGTATGCCGCCGCGCGCTGGGGCGCACTGACGCGCGGCGTGTTTGCCGCAGACTGTACCGCCGGCGAGGCCGGAACGCTGCAGCCGCCTGCCGTCAAACAGGCGCGCCATCCGCTGTTCGGCGAGCAGGCGGTGCCGATTGATATAACGTTCGCCGACGGCTGCCGCGTACTGATTATTACGGGGCCCAATACGGGCGGCAAGACGGCGGCAATAAAGACATTCGCGCTGTTCGCGCTGCTCAACCAGAGCGGGTTCCCTGTTCCTGCCGCGGAAGGAACGCGGCTTCCGGTATTTACGGGAGTGTTCGCCGACATCGGAGACGCGCAGTCGCTTGAGGCTTCGCTTTCGACGTTTTCCGGGCACATGAAAAACATCTCGCAGGCGCTTGCTGGGGCTGACGCGCGTTCACTCGTGCTGCTTGACGAGCTTGGCAGCGGCACCGACCCTCAGGAAGGATCGGCAATCGCGATGGCAGTGCTCGATGCGTTGCTTGAGCGCGGTTCGTTTGTGCTTGCAACGACGCACCACGGCGTGCTTAAAAACTACGGCTATACTCATGCGTGCTGCCAGAATGCGTCTGTCGAGTTTGATGCGGAGGCGCTTGTGCCGCTGTACCGCGTGCTGCCCGGTATTCCCGGGGAAAGCAGGGCGCTTGAGATTGCACGGCGCAGCGGAATCCCTGAAAGCGTTGTGGAACGGGCGCGGGCGCTCATAGGCGGCGGCAGCGCGGATATTTCCGCGCTCATTGCGGGGCTTTCGCAGAAGCACCGCGAGCTTGACGCGCTTTCTGCCCAGACTGCGGAACGGGAGGCGCGCGCCGCATCGCGCGAGGCGCAGGCGCTGCAGAAAGAACTCTCGTACCGCGAAAAAGAGCTTGCGCTGCAGAAAACGGGCGCGGCAGATACGCGGCATTTTATAGAAGAAAGCCGCCGTATGCTTGAAAATCTGGTGCGTGAGCTGCGCGAGGGAGAAATAACGCGCGAAAAGACAAAAGCGGTAAAGCAGTTTATTTCAGGCATGAACGAATATGAAGCCGCGCTGTCGGCGTCTCTTGCTGAAAAAGAAGCGGCGCTTGAGCACAGCAGCGAGGCCGCCGCTGCGCGCGCTGCAGAACGGTCCGTTCACGCCGGAAAGAAAAAGAAGCGGCTTAAAAATGCGGCGGCGCTCGCCGCGGCATATGCGGCAGTGCCGGAACGCGAGCTGCGTGAGCAGTGCGCGCCGCAGGCGCTTGCCGCAGGCGCCGTTGTGTCGCTTAAACAGGCAGGCCGCACGCAGCGCGGCATCGCCGAGCGCCGCGAAAAAAACGGCAGCTGGCTGGTGCGCTTTGGAAGCGTTAAAATGAGCGTGCCTGCCGAACGCCTGATTGTTGTGAATGAAGCGCCCAACGCAGAAAGCGCGCCGTCCGTTTCCGTTGAGCTTGCCGGCAGCGCCGCCGACAAAGCCCCTGAAAAAAATGGAGTTCCCTCAGGCGGCGCGCCCGTGTTTGAGCTTCGCCTGCTCGGCATGCGCCGCGAGGAAGCGCTTGCCGCGCTTGAACGTCAGCTTGACCTTGCCGTTATACAGGGACTCAAGTCTTTTTCGATCATCCACGGCAAAGGTACGGGCGCGCTCCAGACCGCCGTGCACGACTATCTGCGGACATACCCGGGCGTCGCCGATTTCGGATTTGCGCCGCCGGAAGACGGCGGCACAGGCAAAACCTACGTGTCGCTGGTATAGCTGTGCGCTGCACTGCAGTGTTGTTACAGCAGCGCAGCGCGTGTTCAGCAGTCTCCCGCATAATACGAAAGGATATTCATATAGTCTGCGGTGTTCCTGATGTCAATCGTAATTGGAAAGCAGCGTTCCTTTTGATATTCTTTTTTGAGTTGTGCCTGTAATGCATAATTACAGCGTATATTACATCTGTTCCCATCTGCGGCAATCTGATAAACGGCTGCGGTGCAGCTGTTTATTACGGAGAAAAATTCTTTCATATTAAGAATAGCGAGCTTGAGTATCATGGTGTTTCTGCCTCCTTGAGCAATAGTGTAAAGGAACAACTGCCGCCGGCCTGCAGCGTTTCTATTGCCATGATACTGCACAAAATTCTGTTGTGCTATTAAATCACTGACTATTTATATCACTATTCTGCCATTTTGCGCGGTATTGCAGCGGCGTTTGTCCGGTTGCTTCCATGAACACCTTGCCGAAATAGCTGCTGCTGCCCAGCCCGCACGCATAACCGATTGCTGAAACGGTTTCATCAGTATTGCACAGCATCCGGCACGCCATTTGAATACGGTACTTTTGTATGTATTCCGCAGGCGGCATGCGTATGTGTTCCTGAAATATGCGGTAGCATTCCCGTTCGCTGATGCAGGCTTCTGATGCAAGCTCCGCAACGCTGATTTTGTCCGGATAATGTTCATATATATACGCCATCATCAGCTTGAGCTTGTTTCCGGCATTGGATCTGTGAGCCGCCGTATGATGCAGCTGCGGACGCATGAGCGAAAACAGCAGCTGCCATATATGTGACAGTGCGTCCCGCAGCCGCAGTTCATAATACGTGTCGTTTTCCGAAAATGAGAATGCGGCATGGATGCGTTCGATAATTTCTTTATGCTGCGGATTCTGCGGATACAGGGCAAGCAGGTCAAAAAATGAAGAGGAAATGACAGGCAACACGTAGTTTTGTTCAATGCGGCTGCCGTGTTCTCCGGAGATAAAGGATGCGTCAAATATATGCAGCAATTGTATCGAGCGCCGACTGTTCTGCTGCGGCTTTGTCATATGAAGCACGTTGGAATTGACAAAACCGCCTGTTCCCTTCGGAAACAGCAGCTGTTTATGCTGCGTCCGGTATTCCAGAACACCCTGTTCTATATAGAATAATTCTATCGCTTTATGCCAGTGCCAGGGAGCAAACCGGTATGTCTGGCAGCCGATTTCGGCGCGCGAGGCGATATACGGAAAGTCATCGGAAAAATCCGGCAGCAGCTCCTCTTTGCTTCCGCTGTGAAAATGAATACGGTATACGGATTTCATATTCGCTTTGAGTGTAGCATAGTTTTTGTTATCTGCATACGGCGGCGCTTGCCGTACGGGCGGCAGATGTTTCCGCGTTTGCGCGCATTTTTTTTCTGTCAGCTTGCGGAGCGAGGTAAATCCGCACTGAGGTTTGTTGCAGCGCAGTAAACTGCACGTTCCAGGCTGCCAGGTTTGGGGCTGCACTGTAAACGTGTATGGGAAAAACCGCAGCAAGACTATACCTTAACCTGCAAGGTAACTTGCCACCGTCTGTAAGTCAACTTGCCTCAGCACGCAAGTTAATTTGCCGCGGTTTGTAAGGCAAGTTGCCATGACCAGCAAGGCAACTTGCCTTACGGGACTGTACGATATACCGCGCGGCGGCAGCCGCTTGACAATATCGGCGTCTTTGATTCATAGTCAGTACAGCTGTTCAGTGCAATAACGGAATGCGCGCAGGCGGTTTTCTGTTGGGAATATAAAAGGTATTTCAGCACTGGTTTATGGAGGCTTTATGGCAAATTGGGAAAATCTTGACACGTATGAATCGTATAAGAAACTGCTTTCGTTAAAAGGACAGGTTTCTCTTGTGCGGGAATTGACCGCGGAGCGCGCGGCATCGTACAGTGTGCCGATGGCGTCAGGCATGGCGTATAACTATGCGGCAAAAGAAGTAAACGCGCAGATTATGCAGGTGCTGCAGCAGCTTGCCGATGAAGCGGCGCTGACTGAGAAATTCGCGGAGCTGTATAACGGCGCGGTGATCAATACCGGCGAACAGCGCAAAGTGCTGCACCATCTTGCGCGCGGCCAGCTGGGAGGGGCTGTCACGCATGACGGCAAGGACGAGCGTGCGTTCTATGTGTCGCAGCAGCAGGCAATCGCGCGCTTTGCTTCTGAGGTGCATAACGGAAA
Organism: Candidatus Treponema faecavium; assembly: GCA_019113455.1. GTDB lineage: Bacteria > Spirochaetota > Spirochaetia > Treponematales > Treponemataceae > Treponema_G > Treponema_G faecavium. The sequence continues at coordinate 6,749 of DXHG01000109.1, forward strand.
CATCGTGAACGCCGCCGGAGAAAAGTACACGACGGTGTGCCAGATAGGCATCGGCGGCTCGGACCTCGGCCCGCGCGCGCTGTATCTGGCGCTTGAGCAGTGGGCAAAAGCGAACGGCTGCCTTAAAATGACTGCGCGCTTTATTTCAAATGTTGACCCCGATGACTGCGCAGGCGTTGCAGGAATCACTGATCTTGCGCACACGCTCTTTATCCTGGTGTCCAAAAGCGGCACGACGCAGGAAACGCTTGCAAACGAACTGTTTGTAAAGAGCTTTCTTGAGAAAGCGGGCCTTGACCCGGCAAAGCACATGATTGCCGTAACTTCAGAAACGAGTCCGCTCGCAAATAATCCCGCGTATCTTGCTTCGTTCTATATGGATGACTTTATCGGCGGACGGTTTTCTTCGACGTCTGCGGTAGGCGGCGCGGTGCTTTCGCTTGCGTTCGGCGCGGACGTGTTTGACCGCCTGCTGCAGGGCGCGCACGCCGCTGACATGACGGCGAAAGAGACCGACATCACTAAAAACGCCGCGATGCTTGACGCACTTATCGGCGTGTACGAACGCAATGTGCAGGGGTATCCGGCAACTGCTGTCCTGCCGTACAGCCAGGCGCTCAGCCGCTTTCCGGCGCATTTGCAGCAGGCGGATATGGAATCAAACGGCAAGCAGGTAAACCGCTTCGGAAAGCCCGTGCAGTATGCGACGGGGCCGGTTATTTTCGGAGAACCGGGAACAAACGGCCAGCATTCATTCTATCAGCTTTTGCATCAGGGAACCGATATAGTACCGCTGCAGTTTATCGGTTTTAAAAAGAACCAGAGCGGCGCCGATATCGAGGTGTCCGGTTCGACAAGCCAGAAAAAACTGTGCGCCAATCTTGCCGCCCAGATTGCAGCGTTTGCGCTTGGCAAGCAGGACGAAAACCCCAATAAGCAATTCCCCGGCGGCAGGCCGTCAAGCCTTATTTATGGAGAAGAATTGACGCCCGAGACGCTCGGTACGCTGCTTGCGCATTATGAGAATAAGATTATGTTCCAGGGCTTCTTGTGGAACCTGAACAGTTTTGATCAGGAAGGCGTGCAGCTGGGCAAGGTGCTCACAAAGAAAGTGCTTGCTGGTGAAACCGACGGGGCGCTCTCGGTATATGCCGGCTTGCTTGGCGTGTAGTATGCAGCAGTGTAATAGAGTGATAACTGTCTTTTAGCGGCTGTCCGCGCTGTATGCGCGGACAGTTTTTTATGCGATGCGGACAGATCGCTCAGGTATATCTGGCGCGGAAGCGTGCTGATATGCACCGGAAAAGTGACACAGAAAAAGACAGAAGTGCGTTAAGACAGGTACACTATATGTAGTGTCCGACCCTATACAGGAACAGTTTTTTTATTACTGCATTATACACGACACAGCAATACCGTC
>DXHG01000110.1 GCA_019113455.1 Candidatus Treponema faecavium
CCGCAGAAGTAAAAGATTTCTCGCTTGCGGATTTCGGCGTTGACCGCAAAGAGGCGCGCAAGATGAGCCGCTTTACGCAGTTTGCCGTTGCCGCCGCGTCTCAGGCAATTGCCGACGCCGGTTTTACCAAAGAAAGCATTGCGTCGTGCAAGTCAGGCATTATGGTCGGAAACGGCATCGGCGGCTTTGAAACGATGGAGGCGGCGTATAAAAAGTATTTTTCGGCAGGCAATACGCGCATCCCGCCGCTTTCGGTGCCGCTCTTTATTCCCAACGAGGCGGCGGCGAACGTGAGTATGCTGTTCGGTATTCAGGGTGCAGCATGGACGCTTGCGACCGCGTGCGCGTCGGGTACAGACGCGCTCGGCCTTGCGCTCGATCAGGTGCGCTCCGGCCGTCTTGACGTATGCGTCGCCGGCGGCACCGAAGCGGCGATTACGGGTTTCGGCATCGGCTGCTTTACCGTGCTGCAGACGCTCGCGTCTTCGTTCAATGACGATCCCAAAAAGGCAAGCCGCCCGTTTGACGTGCGGCGCGAGGGCTTTGTGATGGGAGAAGGTTCCGGCATGCTTATCCTTGAAGAGCTTGAACATGCCAAAAAGCGCGGCGCAAAGATATACGCCGAGTTTGCCGGTTACGGGGCGTCAAGCGACGCGTATCACGTAACAAGCCCGCGCCCCGACGGTTCAGGCGGCGCGCTTGCGATTACGCGCGCGCTTGAAGACGCCGCGCTCAAGCCCGAAGACGTGCAGTATTACAATGCACACGGCACGTCAACGCCGATAAACGATCCGGCAGAAACGCAGATGGTAAAGAATGCGTTCGGCGAGCACGCGTATCATATGAAAGTGTCTTCGACAAAGAGCATGACCGGCCACTGTGTCGGCGCCGCCGGTGCGATAGAAGCGATATTGAGCGTAAAGGCAATACAGGACGGCTTTTATCCGCCGACGATTAACCTTGAAGAACCGGATACGGCGCACGGCTGCGACCTTGATTACGTGCCCAATACAGGAGTGAGCGGCGAGATTGCATGCGCGGCCTCTGCCTCGCTCGGATTCGGCGGCCATAACGGCTGCGTTATTATGAAAAAGTATTCGTAACGCTTTCTCTGGGGCGGCAGGATCAAAGCGACTGGCGCTTTAATCCTGCCGCCTTTTTTGTCTTCTGTAAAAGCCCTTCCCGCCTGCGCTACAGCGTGTCGCAGAGCGCGATGAGGCGGCGGCTGTTTTCTTCTATACTTACCGGTTCGGCAAAGAATACGGTGTCGGCAATTGCGGTGTATTTTTTCATGCGTTCTTCGTAAAACTCGTGGAACAGAGACTGCACCTCGTCAAACGAGCGCGGGTTATGGCAGGCGAGATATGCCGGCAGATTGGCGATGGTGCCCTCCTCCGTCATGCGTGCATCGTAGACAATGCGCCGGTACGCCGCTTCTTCTTCGGCAAAGAGCAGCAGAAACGGTCCGAGCGTTTTTAGCACGCGCACCGCTTCATTGTTATCGCACACGCCGCCCCCCGTAGCGACAACCGCCTGCCGCTCCGCATCCGAAAGCTCCTGCGCGAGAAAGCGGCACGCTTGTGCCTCAGCGCGCATGAACGCCTCCTGCCCTGACTCGGCGTACAGTTCGCGCGGCGTTCTGCCCGTCATGTCGGTGATAACGCTGTCTGTATCGTAAAACGGACAGCGGTAATGCTTGGCCAAAAGCTCCCCCTGCGTTGTTTTTCCGCAGTGCTTGACGCCCACAATCACGATTGTCTTATCCATGAATCAAGTATACCACAGGTTTTGTGTTTGCGGGCGATAATTTGCGCTGCTGCCGCCCTCTTTCCCGCGGGCGGAGCAAAGCAATGCACGTTTTTCCTCTTGACAACACGCGCGGCACGTGCCAGTGTTTTTTTTAGCCAATATATGCTATAATAATTAAATGAAGATATTAAGCGGCATCGCGGTTTCAAAAGGTACGGCGGCGGGCGCGGCGTACATTATCGAACGGCAGCTGCGCCCCGCTATTTCGGCAGAAGCGCTGCCGGAAAACGAACGCGCGGGCGGCTGGAAGCGGTTTACCGCCGCGCTGCAGAAAGTGCGCGGCGACATCAAGGCGCTGCTTGAGACGCCCGACCCTGAGCAGCAGGCGATATTTGAGTCGTACCTGCTCATGCTCTCCGACACCGATTTTATATCGCAGGTGGAGCAGGAGTATAAAAAGCAGAACCGCCGCATTGAATATGTGCTCAACGAAAAAGTAGAAGATTTCGCGTCAAAGCTGCGCGTCGCCGGAGACGCCTATCTTTCCGAGCGCGCCGACGATATTACCGACGTATTCGGCAGAGTGCTCAATGAGCTTTTGGGAGTCAAGCGTTTTGATTACAGCCGCCTGCCTGAGGGGGCGGTTGTCGTGGCGAAAAACCTGAACCCGTCAGAGGCAGGCGAGCTTGCCGCGCGCAAATGCGCAGGCATCGTGCTTGAAGAAGGCGGCGTGAACAGCCATCTGGCCATTCTCGCGCGGAACTACGGTATACCATCGCTGTTCGGTGTGCCGCGCGCTGTAAGCGAGATTGCAAACGGCGACGAGGTCGTCATTGACACGCAGGAGGCGAAAGTGATCGTCTCTCCCGACGTGCAGACAGCCGCCGCATATTTAACCGCTATCGAACAGGAAGAACGGCGGCGGCAGTGCGTTGCCCAGCACCGCCAGCGCCCCGCGCTGCTCAAGGACGGCACGCCGGTAACGCTGTTGGCCAATATCGGCACGGTGGAAGAGGCGCGCATTGCGCTTGACGAGGGCGCGGACGGCATCGGTCTGTTCCGCACGGAATTCCTTTTTATGCAGGCAGCGAATCAGGATAAAAAGAAAGGAAAGCCGATCTCGTCCATTTCCGAAGACAGTCAGTTTGAGGCGTACCGCGAGGTGCTCCAGATTATGAAGGGCAAGCCGGTTACGATCCGCACGCTTGACGCCGGCGGCGACAAGATTATCGCCGCGGCAGATATTCCCGCTGTAAAAGAAAAGAATCCGCTGCTCGGTCTGCGCGCGATACGGCTCACGCTTGCTGACACGACGCTGTTTAAGACGCAGCTGCGCGCGCTCTACCGCGCAAGCGTGTACGGCGAACTTAAAATCATGCTGCCGCTTATCACGCACGTGGCGCAGGTAAAAGAGACGCTTCGCATTATCAAAGAAGTGCACAGTGACCTCACGCGCGAGCAGATTCCGTTCCGCGCAAACACGCCCGTCGGCATTATGATAGAGACGGCGGGGGCGGCGGTTATTGCCGACGTGTTCACGCAGTACTGTGATTTCTTTTCTATCGGGACAAACGACCTGACGCAGTACACGCTCGGCATAGACCGCGAGAACACCGCTGTCGCAGATTTATTCAGCGAATTTCATGCCGGTGTGCTGCGGCTCATCTCCTACACGGTGCAGTGCGCACAGACGGCTGGTATTCCGGTGTCTGTGTGCGGCGAGATGGCCGGGCAGGAAGAAGGCATGAAGGCGCTTGTCGGTCTGGGCGTGCGCCGGCTGAGCATGTCGCCGCGGTTTTTGTGCGAGGCTAAAGACATTCTTTCGCACTACACGCTTGACGACCTTGAGCGCGTAAGCGCTAAGGCGTTCGCCAGGCTGCCGCAGATACCGCTTGGCGGCCCGATACGGTAACACACCAAAGGAGACGGTTAGGCAATTTATGAGTACAGCATCAGACGGCATATCACCAGACAACACTGCCGGAATCGCGGAAGACACGGCAGGTCTGAGGGCAGAGAACAGCGCCGCGCGTCCGGTCTTTGACCCTGAAAAGACATACGAGCATATTCCGCTCATCGTTATCGCCGGACGGCCCAATACGGGAAAATCGACGCTGTTTAATCGCTTTCTGCACCGCAGGCGGGCGATTACCGACCCGACGCCGGGCGTTACGCGTGATCCCGTGTGCGAGCAGGCGTTTATCAATGGAGTTCCGGTGCGGCTCATGGACACAGGCGGTTTTAAGCTTGAACGCAAGCCGGGCACGGCGGAAGCCGTGATGGACGAGCTTGTCGTAGAAAAAACGCTTAACGCGCTCAAACAGGCGGACCGTATTTTGCTGCTGCTTGAGGCAGGCAATATCACCGGAGAAGACGAGGAGTTTATAGCGCTTCTGCGTCCGTACTGGGACAAGATTATTGCCGCGGTGAATAAAACAGAGGGCGGCAGGCTTGCAGAAACGGCGTGGGAATTCAGCAGATTCGGCTTTGGCGAGCTTTTGTGCATTTCGGCCGAACACGGCGATAATATCTCCGCGCTTGCCGAAGCGCTCACGCGCGGGCTTGACCTGTCGCGCGCGGCAGTATGCAGCGGCGAAAAAGATGATGCGGTGCGCATTGCGATTATCGGCAAGCCCAACACGGGAAAATCGACGCTGTCAAACCGGCTTACGCACACTGAGGCCTCCATCGTAAGCGATTATGCCGGCACGACGCGCGACGTGGTGCAGGGCAGTTTTACGTACCGCGGCAGAACCTGCGTGCTGCTTGATACGGCGGGGGTGCGCAGAAAGGCTAAGGTGCATGAGAATGTCGAATACTATTCCGTGACGCGCGCGATTAAGACGCTTGACCGCTGCGATATGGTATTTTTGCTCATAGACGCGCAGGAAGGGCTTGCCGAACAGGATAAAAAACTCGCCGATCTTGCCAGCAGGCGTGGACGCGGCGTTATTTTTGTGCTTAACAAGTGGGATGCGCAGGAAGATCAGTCAAAAAAGGCGTTCCGTACCGTTGAGCGCAGCATAAAAATTATGTTTGCGCATATGGAATTTGCGCCGGTGCTCGCGATTTCGGCGCGTGACGGGACGGGCATAAAGCAGCTGCTTGACACGGCGCTGCGGCTGCACGCGCAGCTTACGCAAAAGACGGACACGGGCGTGCTGAACACGGCGCTTGCCGACTGGCTTGCCGCGTATCCGCCGCCGTCAGGACGCGGGAATGCGTTCAAAATACGGTATATGGTACAGACGTCGATTAATCCCGTATCGTTTCTGCTGTTTGCGACGCGGCCTGAAGCCGTGCCAGAATCGTATCTGTCGTATCTGCGCAACCGCATCAGGCGGGATCTCGGCTACGACAATATTCCCGTGCTGCTCGATGTGCGTGCGAGCCGAAAGAGATGGGAAGAGCGGGAGCGCGGGCATGAATAAGACGCAGGAGAACATGGATGCAGTTGTATTCTATCGGTGAAGCGGAAGAACTCACCGGTATTAAGGCGCATGTGCTGCGTTACTGGGAAAGCGTGGCGCCCGGTCTTGCCCCGCGCAAAAGCATCGGCGGCAGGCGAGCGTATTCCGCGCGCGACTTGCAGATTATCATGCGGCTGAAATATCTTATCAGAGAGCGAAAGTTCACTATTGAAGGTGCGTGCGACGAACTGATTGCCGAAACGGAGCTGTACACGGGCGCGGAAAGCGCCGCCGCAGACGCGCTCTGTGAGCTGCATGAGCTGCGCGGGGAGCTTTCCGACTTGTATCTTACGGTGCGCAAATACCGCCGCGCGCGGAAGGCGGAGGAGACGCAAAACGACTGACGAGAGATTATTTCAGCCGCTCCCAAAAGACGCTGCAGCCGTGCTCAATGACTTTGACGCCGTTATCAGAAGCGTGCGCCCGCTCACTGTGCGGCAGACACAGCAGCTGCCTGCGGACGTGAGGCGGCTTTTTCACTATCTGACAGATGAGCGCGGCGCGCGGCGCAGCGGGTATCTGAACGAAACGCCTGTGCTCACCGCATATCTGTATTACTATCACTGGTGGAACCTCGTGCGGCTTTCGTCGCTGTTTGCCGGTATGCCTGCATCTGCGATGCCCGGTGCGGATATGCCCGACGGCGAAGAAATTGTGTGCGCGGACATCGGCTGCGGGCCGCTGACGGTGCCGACGGCGCTGTGGCTTTCGCGCCCTGAGCTGCGCGCAAGAAAACTGACATGGTACTGCGTGGACACGTCGCAGAACGCGCTTTCTGTGGGAACTGATTTATTTTATGCGTGCGCGGCGCGCGCACCGTCTGCGGCGCCGCGCGGCGAGCCGTGGCGGATTATAAAGGTAAAGGGCTCGTTCGGGACTGAGCTGCGCAAAAAGGCGTGCTTTGTAAGCGCAGCGAATATGTTCAATGAATTTGTACACGAGGGCGTGCAGCCGCTTGAACAGACGGCGCGTCGGTGCGCTGTGCAGCTTGACGCATACACGCTCAAAGCAGAATCTTCCGCCGCCGCATACCGTTCCCGTATTTTTGTCGCGGAGCCGGGGATACCGCAGAACGCGCGGTTTCTCTCGTTTCTGCGCGCCTCGCTGATGAAGCGCCGCTACGAGCCGGTGTCTCCCTGCCCGCATGGCGGCGTGTGTGCGCTTGACGCCAGGCGCGGCGGCAAGTGGTGCCACTTTGTTCTTGACGCACCGTCTGCGGCGCCGCGCGCGCTGCGTGAGTTTTCAAAAAAAGCGCAGCTTGAAAAAACACGCGCGGCAGTTTCTTTTGTGCTTATGGAATACGCGCCGCGCGGTGCGCCACGGTGCGCGGATGCCGTGCCGGAGTCTGTGCTGCTGCGTGCGGCAAGTGATCCGATACGGCTCCCGCGCGGGCAGGTCGGGTTTTACTGCTGCAGCAGGTACGGTCTTGCGCTGCTGCGGACAGATGCCGCCCATGCTGCTGCAATACGGTCAGGCGACTTGCTGCATGTGCCTGTACCTGCACATGAAACGCGCGACGAGAAAACAGGCGCGCGCGTATTTGAGCTTGCCGCCGCGAGCCGCGGTACTGAACATACAGCGGCTCGCGGCAGGCGTAACGTTAATGAGGAGCATTACTGATATATGAACAATAAACGCTTTATACAGACAATAACGATATTTGCGATGCTTATCCTGCTGTTTGTGCTGCTTTTGGGTATGCTGCGTCCGTTCTTTTCCGTCATTCTGTGGTCGGTGCTGCTCTACATACTGATTAACCCGCTCTACCGGCGCGCGGCAGGAAGTTTGAAACCTGAAAAACGCCTGTACCAGTTCCGCAGGCATCTGCTTGCCGGCGTCTTTGCCGCGGGAACGCTCGCCGTGATTATTACGCCGGTTGTTGTGATAGCGCTGATGCTTGTAAGCCAGCTTACGGATTTTCTTGGCGCGGCGGAACAGTTTATCCGCTCCAATCCGGATTTCTTTGTAGTGACGGAAGTCGGTACGGAAATTACGCGCCTTATCAGCAGTCTTACGATGGGAACGATCGATCTTTCTTCTATCAATATAAAGGCGCAGCTGCTTGACTTTATCAGCCAGTACAACGGCCGCATTATATCGGTAGGCACCGGCGTGCTCAGCGGTACGGGATCGTTTATCGTATCGCTGGTGTTTATCGTGTTTACGCTGTTCTTCTTTTTTCTTGACGGGGAATACCTGCTCTCGCTGTTTTCGCAGGCTATCCCGATTCAGACGCAGTACATGACGGCGCTGCGGAACAAGTTTGTGCAGATAACGCGCAATCTGTTTTCAGGCTATATTCTTGTGGCGCTGTATCAGGCTGTTGCGGCGTATATCATTATGAAACTGTTTTCCGTTGAAGGCGCGCTGCTCCTTTCGGTAACGCTGATGTTTGCGTCGTTTATTCCCATGTTTGGAGCGGCAATCGTGTGGCTGCCCGTCGGCGTGTATCTGTGTCTTACAAAGTCGCTTGTATCAGGGATTCTCTTTATTGCAGTCTGCGGGTTCTGTGTGAGCACGCTGGATAATTTTCTGCGCCCGTTTTTTCTTAAAGACCGCATACAGGTGCACCCGCTCGTTATCTTTTTTGCGATATTGGGCGGCGTAAGCATGTTCGGCCTGAACGGCCTGCTTCTTGGCCCCATGACTGTAATTCTCTTTTTTACCGTACTCGACCTGCTTACCGGTCCCGACTCAGAATCTCGCCGTCTGCTGCAGCCTGAAAGCGGCGCTGAAACCGAATAACGGCATCGCGATGTATGCGTGCACACGCAGAAACTCCTCGCGGTTAACCTGCAAAACCAGCGCCGTACGTGCAGCGTAACCGCCTGCGCCGTGCTTTGCGGCGCAGGCAAAAAGATTACGCGTTCGTGAACAGGGAGCCTATTTCTTTTTTATACAGCACGGCTATCTTGTGCCGCATGATTTCCTGTTTGGCAGAAAGTTCTTTACCGGCTTCAAACGGTTTTTCAAGCAGTGCGAATTTGCCGATGCGTTCAAACATCTTGAATCCGGTCTTGGCGTTCACGAGTTCCTGCACCTGATCCTCAAACAGGCGCCGCACCTCCGGTTTGCGCAGCAGGTCGGCATAGTCTTCGGAATCGATATGGTGTTCTTCCGCGTATGCCTGCACCATGTCTTTTGCCGGTATGATAAGCGCACCCAGATAGCGCTGGTCCTGCCCGACAACGACAGACTGCGCAATATAGGGCGATTCATTAAGCTTCATCTCTATGGGCAGCGGCTCAACGTTTTCGCCGCCGCGCAGTACAATCGTGTCTTTTTTGCGCCCGCGCAGCACAATCTGGCGGTCAACAGTGAACATACCGATGTCGCCTGTATCAAACCAGCCGTCTTTAGTCATCACCGCGCGCGTAAGGTCGTCTCGTTTGTAGTAGCCCTGCATGACCGTTGCGCCCTTTACCTGCACGGAGCCGAGCGCGCCCGGCGGCAGTTCTCTGCCGTCATCATCGACAATGCGCGCCTGCACGCCGCGGATGGCGGGCCCTACCGTGCCGAACGTGGGATTTTTCAGCGGACGTACAGAAATAACCGGCGCTGTTTCGGTAAGTCCATAGCCTTCAACGATATTGACGCCGATTGCCCAAAAGAACTCATCGATATTGGGCGGCAGCGCGCCGCCGCCTGAAATGCCGCCGCGGAACGCATTGCCGAGCTTGGCGCGTATTTTACTGAACACGAGCACGCCGCCGAGCGCCTTGAGCGGGCTGAGCAGGAGCCACGGGAGCGTGTAAAAGATGCGCTTAAGCACGATATGATCGTTTCCGAACCGTGCGTTCCGCCTGAACAGTGCGCGCTCAAGCCTGCTGTGCGCAATCGCAGTATTAACAAAGAACGTGAACAGCGCGTAAGCAACGCCGCCCGTTTTCTTCATCGTGCGGTACACGCCGTCATAGACCGCTTCAAACACGCGCGGCACCGCCGGTATGAGCTGCGGATTGAGCTTCTGAAAATCGGCAAGCAGCACGCTCGCAACCGGTTTTGAATAGCAGAGCGCCCCCGCCTGCACTACGATAACGTACTCGCACAGCCGTTCAAACGCGTGCCACACCGGCAGTACCAAAAGCGCGCGGTCTCCCGGATACAGGTAGATGCGTTCCACAAGCTCGTCAAGCTGCGTGATAAAATTTGCGTACGAAAGCATGACGCCCTTTGGTTCACCGGTCGTGCCTGACGTAAAAATAATGCAGGCGGTGTCGTTCCACTGCCCTTTTTCTATCTCGGCCTTTATCTGCTGTTCATGTGCGCGGCGGAACGTGCTGCCCTTTTGCAGCATGTCCTGCCACGAGACAAGCTCCACGCCTGCTGCGCGCGCCGCTTCTGTTTCCTTTGCAGAAAAAGAATCGAAGCAGACAAGGCGGCGCAGTTCGGGGAGTTCTTTGCGCAGGGAAAGTATTTTATTAAGCTGCGCCGGATTTTCTGCAATAACGGTCTTACATCCGGCAAACGAGAGAATATACGCAAGATCGCGCTCCGTCGCATCGCAGCCGCGCGGCACGTCGGCCGCTCCGACAGCCATAATCGCCATGTCGGCCTGAAACCATTCCTTGCGGTTATCCGAAATAAGTCCGACATGTTCGCCGCGCTCAACGCCGCACGCGATAAGCGCGCCTGCAAAATCAAGCACGATGGAATAAAGCTCCCGGTACGTAACCGACTCAAAAGAACCGTCGGCAGTACGGGAATACTGCGCCGGCACGTCAGGATGTTGGGCGGCTATGCGCGCGAGCATCTTGGGCAGTGTCTGATCCATAAGTGATTCACTCCTGTCAAAATGACAAAGTCTGCAATTTTATCTGCTTAGTTACTATACAATGTTATCGGTCATCCTGCAAGGGAGATATATCTGCCTGCGGGGCAGCGGCGCTTGTTTTTGTGCGGGGCTCCCGCGGGAGGGGTTTGCGCTCAGCGGACGCACGGCTGCTGAGCAGTCCTGTTTGCCGGCAGAAAATTTGCCGATGGCAAACAAAAAATTTGCCGGTGGCAAAATTTATATTTGCCGTTTATCCGGTAAGAAATTTGCCGTCGGCCAGCGAGACACTTGCCGATGGCAAACGTTTCATTTGCCGACGGCAAA
>DXHG01000009.1 GCA_019113455.1 Candidatus Treponema faecavium
AAACCGCCGCATGTAAGCGCAGTACACACCTCGCGGGAAAACCTCAAAGAAAACAACCCGCATTGCAGAGCACATGCCGATGCCCTGAAATGCCGCGGCGCGCTATTGTTCAGGCGCGGTGTTTTTGCTATACTTCCAGTATTATGGAAGAAACATTGCTGCATAAACTGCCTGACATATCTGAAAAAAAACTGTCTCCTGAGCTCATTGCGCTTGATTTGGACGATACGCTGCTTAAAAACGATTTGACTATTTCCGATTATACTGTTCAGACACTGCAGCGGGCTGCTGACAGGGGAATATATATTGTGCTGTGTTCCGGCCGGACCGATAACGCCATTCTTCCATATGTGCGGCGGCTCGACATCGCTGGAAAACCCGCCGGCAGATACATTGTCGCGCAGAACGGCACGTCTATTACGGATCTGCATGAACGCAGGGAAATTTACGCCAAACTCACGGACGGCGATATCCTTGTCGAAGGGTATCACGAAGCGCAGGCGATGGGGCTTGCCGTTGAAGTGTGCGACGCTTCGACGATTTACACGCCGTGTGTGAATTCGTATGTGGAGCGGGACGCGGCGCTGACTAATCTGCGGCTGGAAATTATCAGCGACTTTGAGTCATTTTTGCAGAAAAAGTTCCCTAAACTGATTGTTTCAGGCGATCCGGCAGTTATAGAGCGGCTTGAGCAGCGGATGCGCTCAGTTATGGGCAGCCGCTGCGTCATGGCGCGGAGCAAGCCGTTTTATCTTGAAATACAATCGCCCGGTACGGGCAAGGGCGAGGCGCTTATCTGGCTTGCCGACTATCTGCACCTTGACAGGAAACGCATTATGGCGTTTGGCGACAGCATGAACGACGAGACAATGATGCGCAATGCAGGGCTTTCCGTTGCAATGAAAAACGGCCTTGCCGTGATACAGGAACAGGCGCGCTACGTGAGCGCGTACACAAACGATGAAGACGGGGTTGCGCGTTTTATCGATGCGTATGTGCTGTAGCTGCGTGTAAAAACGCGCGCGGCTCCGTGCCGGCAATCGAGTGCGGCGCTGTGCCCGCATACGAATATTTCATAGAAAATATATGACTAAAAGCGGCGCGCCGTACGTACTGCGCGCATAAAAAATCCGCATACGCTCTGCGCGAGCGCGCAAAGCGTATGCGGAAATACCTGATGCGGCAAACCGGTATGTGTCTGTCAGAGCTCTCTGATGCGTTTTTTGAGCTGGAGTATGGCTCCCGGGTAGACGGAAAGCTCATCGATGCCGGCGCGCACAAAGCGTTCCGTCAGCTCAAGATCCGAGCCAAGCTCTCCGCAGATGCCAACCCAGATATTGTGTTTATGTGCGTTCTGCGCAACAAGTTCGATAAGGCGCAGCACGGCCTCGTGATGCACGTCGCAGTATTTTTCAAGCCGCTCGTTCTGCCGATCAATTGCGAGCGTATACTGTGTGAGGTCGTTTGAGCCGATGCTGAAGAAATCAACCTCTTTTGCAAGAATGTCGCTGATGACGGCGGCGGCGGGCGTTTCAATCATAATGCCGATTTCTTTTGGCATTGCGTAGGGAACGTGTTTTGCTTCCAACTGCTCGGCAGCCTTTTTAAGACATTCTTTTGCATATTTGATTTCATCGAGCGCGATAATCATCGGGAACATAACCGCAACATTGCCGACAACAGCCGCGCGCAGTATTGAACGCAGCTGCGCGGCAAACACGTCGGGGCATTCAAAGCAGAGCCTGAGCGCGCGGATGCCGAGCGCGGGGTTCTGTTCCGGCTCAAGCGGAAGGCACGGAGCGGTTTTGTCCGCGCCTATGTCGAGCGTGCGGATAACGAGCAGCCGATCCCCGAGCTTTTTTGCCGCGTTTGTGTACACCTGCGCAAGCTCGTCTTCGGAAGGCAGTTCCGTGCGTCCCAGATAGAGAAATTCGCTCCTGAAAAGACCGACGCCTTCGCCGCCTGATGCGGTTACCGCGTCTATGTCTTCAAGATTGCCGGCGTTGCCGTAGATGCGGACTTTCTGTCCGGAGCTGGTTACCGCCTCTTTGTCTTTGAGCGCGGCAAGCTCCCGCTGTTCCTGCGCGTAGCGCTCCTGCGTTTCTTGAGCCTGAGCTGCGGTCTGTTCGTCAGGCTCTATTGTAACGGTGCCTGTAAGTCCGTCGACGATGCAGCGCTTGCCGCTGAGTTCCTGCGAAAGCGGAATATCAGGCGCGATAACCGCCGGAATACTCAGCGAGCGCGCGAGAATCGCCGTGTGCGCGGTGCGGCTTCCCTTGCGCGATACGAGGGCAAGCAGCTGCGAGCGGTCAAACATGAGCGTCTGGCTGGGCGAAAGCTCATCAGCGATAAGGATAACGGGCTCTTCCGTATTTCCGGTACACGATGTATCTTTGCCCTGCAGAATTTGGATAACGCGCTTAGATACGTCGGCAACGTCGCTTCCGCGTTCGGCAATATAATCGCTCCCGGATGCGGCAAGGTCTTGGGCAAACTGTTTCGCTGCTTCCGTTACCGCGTGTTCGGCGCAGCACTTGGTGCCGCGGATACGCTCCCGCATATTCTCTAGGAAATCGTCATCCTGGAGCATCATGCTGTGCACCATAAAAATATCAGCCGCGTCTTCGCCTGAGCTTTGGAGCGCGCGGTCGTAGAGCCCCATGAGCTCGTCAACCGCCGTATTGCACGCACCGAGCAGCCTCGTTATTTCAGCTTCGGCGTCGCAGACCGTGACGTCCTTGAATGACTCCGGCTGCACCGGCGCGTCAAGATAGAGCAGCGTTCCCTGCGCGATACCTGCGGATACGGCAGTTCCCTTGTAGCTGTTCATTAGAAGTGTTCTCCCATAAATGTTTCTATCATTTTAACCGCGTCGCTTTCGTCAGCGCCGTTTGCCGTAATCGTAACGGTGTCTCCCTGTTTTACGCCGAGCTTCATCAGGGCAAACAGCTTTTTGACGCTGGCTTCTTTTCCGTTAAACGACATGGTGATGTCGCTTGAAAACTTTGCCGCCTCTTTTACGAGAATCCCTGCCGGCCGTGCGTGCAGTCCATCCGCAGCTTTCACTGTGTACGTGAATTGTTTCATTGATAATCCTCCGTTAGTTATTATATGTTGTTATACCGCTGTATCCGGTACGTCCGCGCCATATTCATGCTGCAGCTTTGAAATATGGACAGCTAAATATGACTGCTCTTCTTTCCCGATTATACACCTGAATTCCGTTTCAAGAAAGTCTTTTATTGCGCCTGCGCCTGCGCACGCTTCAGGATATGTCTGTGCAAGCATGTCAAAGAGGCGCAGGTCTCCCTGTGCGGAATAGTCTGTGCGCTGCAAAAGGCGCTGCGCAAGAAACGTGATATGTGTTACGAACCGCTGCCATGAAAGCGATTCTTCGTCTATGGGCCGTTTAAGGTATTGCATGGCGATTGCCGCGATGCGTTCTGCCGTTGCCACAATCGCGTTTATTTTTGTGTTGTCGGGTCCGAGCTCCGCGTTGATAAAATGCAGCGCCAAAAACGCCGCCTCGTCTTCGGGAAACGATACGCCGGTTGCTTCTTTTATAATGACAAGCGCGTCAGCGGCGAACTGGTATTCTTCAGGATACAGGCGCCTGATAGACGGCAGAAGCGGATTCTTTAACGTAATATGCTCGTTTATGCGCATCAGCGCCGCGCTTATATGGTCGGTGAGCGTGATGTAAATGCTGTCGTGCAGCTTTTTGCGGCAGGTTTGCTTGGCATGTGAAATAATGCGTTCGGCAAGCAGGATATGCTCCACCGGAATATTCTGTATGATTTGCTGAAAATGATTGCTTGTTTCCTGGCTGTGCAGCGTGAATACTTTTTCTATGCGGGAACTGTCAATAGCGTCTCCCGCTTTTTTCCCAAATGCGATGCCCCTGCCCATAACGATTTTTTCTGTATTGTCATCGGCAATACAGACAACGGCATTGTTGTTCAATATTTTACTGATTTTCAGACAGCCGTTTGCCGTGTGTTCGCTCATGATGTGCATCCGGAAACATAACAGGGATATGCCTGCCTGACATATCCCTGTGTATGTACATATATGCTATTTGCTTGCCTGTATCAATACTTCGCCGTGGGTTACGGATGCACCGACTGCAGGAACGACCGTAAACGTACCGTAATCATCGGAATTGTTGACGATTACAGGCGTAACTATGGAAAGCCCCGCGGCTTTTATCGTGGGAATATCAAACTTAAGCAGCAAATCTCCTTTTTTTACGCGCTGGTCTTCGGTTACAAATATTTCGTAGCCATTGCCTTTCAGTTCAACTGTGTTCATGCCGACATGCACAAGCACTTCTGCGCCGTTGTCGGCGGTAATGCCGACTGCGTGTTTGGTGTCCGGCGCGACCGAAATAACACCGTCGCAGGGGGCGTATACTTCGCCGACTGCCGGATCAATCGCGCAGCCTTTGCCGAGCGCTTCGCTGCTGAACGCTTCGTCTTCCACGTCCTGCAGCGCAACTACCGTTCCTGTAACGGGAACAAGCAGTTCCACCGCGGCAGCGACCTGTTCAGGCTGCTGCATACCGAACATTTTCATGAGCTTTTGTCCGAAAGATTCTTTTGCCATCGTTTTTCTCCTCATTTCTTATGGAAAGACACAGTACCGGCGGCGTAAAAAAAGGCAAAACCCCTGCACCTGTGCTGTACCATGTGTGTGGGTTTTGCCTGCTTATACAACTGTGTACTGCAGTAACAATCCGCTTGTATTAAATACTATACCATGGCTCGGATACTTTGTCTATATGCTGCGCAGCAGGGTGCAGGAGCAGCAAGTTCTGCCGGCGGCTGGGAAAACGCCCGCACGCCGGTACATACAAACGCCGCCTGCCGTTTTATATTTGCCGCTGGCAAATTTTTATTTTTTTAATGGGAAATCTGTCAGCTGTCGGCAAATAGTTTTTTACGCGGCGGCTTTTTATTTTACTTTTGTCTTTATTTCCTGTTGACTTTTTTTTGATGATGCGCTATAGTATTTCTCACAACGGGGGCGTAGCGAAGCTGGTTATCGCGTCGGCCTGTCAAGCCGAAGATCGCGGGTTCAAGCCCCGTCGCTCCCGCTTCAGCACCTGCCGCAACAGAGGCTGGTGCTTTTTTTTCGGGCAGTAGCGCAGGTGGTAGCGCGCCAGGTTCGGGACTTGGAGGTCGCGGGTTCGAATCCCGCCTGCCCGAGAGAATTCTCATATATATACTGCACATAAAAAGCTGTTTCAGTAATGGAGCAGCTTTTTTTATTGACCGCTGTACAAGCCCTCCGCTTTCAGGTGCTGCAGCGGCTGAAAGCTGTTTTTCTGCCACCCTTTTGATTTTCTGCTTGATTCCCCCTTCGGCGCATTTTACAGTATACTGCCTGTATCCGACCTTGTGCCGCGATACAGCGGGAATGAAACGGAGGCTGCTATGAGCAAAAAAAGAACAATGCGAGCGGCGGGCATTGCGCTTGCCATGCTGACAGTGTTATCGCTTGTGACGTGCGAAAAAAAATACCAGTTTTGGGGTGTCAACATTGACAGCACGAAACTGCGGCTTGAAGTTGGGGAAACGGCGGTGCTGACGGCAACTTTTGTGCCGCCAGAGGCGTTTGGCGAGACGCTCGTCTGGAGTGCCGAGCCGGAGGGCGTAGTTGCCGTGACCGGCAGTGAAAACGGCACTTGCACGGTGAAGGCCGTCGGAGCGGGCAGCGCAACAGTGACAGTCAAAGACACTGACGGCAAAAAACTGCGGGAGTGTGCGGTATCGGTCTACTTTATACCGGTTGACACTGTTACGCTGGACAAAACAGATCTGGCGCTGGCTGCCGGAGAAACGGCGGTCATACAAGCTGCCTGTACTGCGGGTGCTACGGATCAGCGGGTAACATGGCAGACAGCGCCGCACGGCGTGGTTGCCATAACCGATAACGGAGACGGCAGCTGTACGGTAACAGCACAGAAGGACGGCACGGCAGTGGTAACGGCTACGAGTGTTGATGGCGGAAAAACAGCGGAATGCCGGGTCGGGGTTAATTATTTATCCAATTTTTCTTTTATTGCGGCGGTGGAACGGGCGGTTGATTCTGAGGGGAATCCGATAACAATCGGCTGGAGCAAGGAGTGCGACGGTACGGTAAAACTGACGCCTGAAAACTTGGAAAAGATTCAGGCGGTTACGGTTCTTGATATAAACGGGGACGATCTTTCGGCCAGCGAGAGACTGCGCAATCTTGCCGGCATCGAATGGTTTACCGGACTGACATATCTGGATTGCAGGCGGAATAACCTGGATTTGCTGGATCTGTCAAAAAATACCGGGCTGGTATATCTCGACTGCAGTTATAATGATATGCAGTCATTGAATATGGCAGGTCTCACGAAGCTGAAAGAGCTCCGCTGCGATAACTGCGGCGTGCTTTCGGAACTGGACGTGACTGACTGTGCGGAGCTTGAACTGCTGCACTGCGATGACAATCAGCTGCAAGAGCTTGATGTGTCGCAAAACACAAAGCTGACGTATCTGATTTGCGATAATAACGAGCTTTTGGAACTGAATGTGTCGGGGCTCCCGCTTGAGACGCTTGTGTGTGACGACAA
Organism: Candidatus Treponema faecavium; assembly: GCA_019113455.1. Lineage (GTDB taxonomy): Bacteria > Spirochaetota > Spirochaetia > Treponematales > Treponemataceae > Treponema_G > Treponema_G faecavium. The sequence goes on from DXHG01000009.1 coordinate 6,605, forward strand.
TGATGATATGCAGTCGCTGAATGCCGGCGGGTGCACCGCCTTGACGCGGCTGAGTTGTTCGGGAAACGATTTGAGAGAAGGACTGGATGTATCCGGGTGTACTGCCTTGACGAATCTGGTTTGTTCCTTTACTTACTTGAGAGAACTGGATGTATCCGACTGCACAGCTTTGAAGACCCTGAATTGTGTTGAAAATAGTCTTGAGGTATTGGATGTAAGCCGCAATACCGCATTGGAGAGTCTGCTCTGCGGGGCTGCAAAATCCACAGGAATAACTTTGCTGCTGGCGCCAGTACAGAAGGCGCGATGGGACAACGAATGGAGCAAAAAATCTTGGAATGCAAGAGGAGTTATTCCGCAGTTTGTAAACGGGAACGACGCCGATGTGCGGCAAGGCAGTGGGACAGGCATATAGTACAAGAATTGCGCCGGAGCGAGACGCGCATCTTCGCGCTTGCGGCAATTCAGCAGTGCAAGGCTGCGGGTATGTTTAAAATGGCATCTTGACAACTGGGAAAATATGGCTGATACTGTATATGCGAGTGTTAGATATGTTATTACAGTCATAATGCTCGAAAAGTACTAAAACAAAGGAGAAAAAACGGGTATGATGCAGTTTTTTCAAAAGTTAGGCCGCGCTCTGATGCTGCCTGTTGCGGTTCTGCCTGCGGCTGCTATCCTGATGGGTATCGGCTACTGGATTGATCCGAGCGGCTGGGGTGCGAACAATGCGGTTGCCGCGTTCCTGCTCAAGGCGGGAGGCGCTATTATTGATAACCTGCCGTGGCTGTTTGCAGTCGGTGTTGCTATCGGTATGGCGAAAGGTCAGGACGGAGCAGCGGCTCTTTCCGGTTTGGTGGCGATGTTTATCGTAACGACGATTTTAAGTCCTGCTTCGGTAGCGATGCTGAAGCAGGTTGACGCAGCGGAAGTACCCGCCGCGTTTGGAAAGATAACGAATGCGTTTACCGGTATTATTTCCGGTCTTGTAGCGGCTGCCGTCTTTAATAAGTTCCATACGACGCAGCTCCCTGCTGCTCTTTCGTTCTTTTCAGGAAAACGCTGCACGCCGATTATCACGTCTGCGTTCATGATTGTTGTTTCCGTTATCCTGTTCTTCCTGTGGCCGGCCATTTACGGCGTGCTTGTTTCGTTTGGTGAAGGCGTTGCGAAGCTCGGTCCTATCGGTGCGGCTATTTACGCATTCTTTAACCGCCTGCTTATCCCGACTGGTCTGCACCACGCGCTCAACTCTGTATTCTGGTTCGACGGATTCGGCATCAACGATATTGGAAACTTCTGGGCCGGTACCGGTACAAAAGGTGTTACCGGTATGTATCAGGGCGGATTCTTCCCCGTTATGATGTTCGGCCTGCCGGGTGCGGCGCTTGCCATGTACCAGACAGCAAAACCAAACAAAAAGAAGACTGCCGGGGGCCTTCTGCTTGCTGCGGCGTTTGCTTCTTTCTTTACCGGCGTTACCGAGCCGCTTGAGTTCTCATTCATGTTCCTGGCTCCCGGTCTGTATGTGGTTCATGCCGCTCTGACTGCTGTGTCTGTCGGTGTTGCTGCTGCGCTCCATGCAACAGCCGGATTCAGCTTCAGCGCCGGTCTGGTTGACTTTGTGCTCAGCTCCCGTCTGCCGCTGGCAAATAATCCCTGGATCCTGCTCATCATGGGCGTGGTGTTCTTTGTTATTTACTACGTGCTGTTCCGCGTGCTCATTGTTAACTTCAATCTGAAGACCCCGGGCCGTGAAGATGACGACGATGAAGTGTCAGAAAAAGAATCAAAGTTGACGCTGTCCAATTCCAATTTTGCTGAAGTTGCAAAAGCAATTTACGACGCAATAGGCGGAAAGGACAATATCGTTGATATCGATAACTGCACAACACGTCTGCGCTTAAAGGTAAAGGATTCTTCCACAATTAACGAGAAAGCGATCAAGGCAGCCGGCGCGCATGGTGTTATCCGGCCGTCAAAAGATGCTGTGCAGGTTATTGTTGGCACACAGGTAGAATTTGTCGCTACTGAAATGAAAAAACTGTAAGCTCAAAGAACGCAGTACGCCTGCGTTTTGCTGATTGCGAGGACATACGGTATTTCTTGATATACCGTATGTCTTTTTTATTTATAGACGGTGAGTACCTGTTTAAGCGGCGCAGACTGCCTGAGGCTTACCTGTGCAGTTTATTGCACCGTGGCAAGGCTCAGTGCCGGAGAAGAAAGAGCACGCTTACTGCGCGGGCTCAGTGGCTCTGAAGCAAAGCGCACGCTACTGCTTGCGCCCAGTTGCTTCAGAAAAGCGAACTACAAAGAACATAGAGAGAAAAAGTAAAACAGGCGAAAACAATGATGAAAAAAACGCGCATCGGGCGCAAACAATAAGAAAGAACAAAAAAATGATAAAAAAAGCGAAAAAAGTGCGCTATTTTATGAAAAAGCTCTTGACAGGGATGGTGAAGTCGAGGTAATATACACGCACCGTTTCGGGA
>DXHG01000010.1 GCA_019113455.1 Candidatus Treponema faecavium
GTTTGCCGTCGGCAAATGAAACGTTTGCCATCGGCAAGTGTCTCGCTGGCCGACGGCAAAATTCGTACAGGATAAACGGCAAAATAAAATTTAGCCATCGGCAAATTTTTTTATGGGAAGTACAGCGGCACCGCTGCGGCGCCTCTTTCTGCATGGGCGGCGCCTTTCGCTCAGGAGGAATAAAAAAAACGCGGCGAGAGCAAAAACACTGCAAACGGCGGCAGACTGCACAGTCTTCTGCTTTGCAGTTTCTTCTATTAATATAACCAGCATCCGGAAACAATTCCCGCGCACACAGCGCAGTCATTTTTCCCTTTTGTATAAGACAAAAAACTGTGATATACTGGCTACGTATATATAGAAGAATTCGCGCATCAGGAGGATATATGTACACTGCTGCAAAAAAACTGCCATGGGATTTTCTCAAAGAATACCGGGGAACGCTCTTTAACGGCGAATGGCCGACAATTCCGGAGATGGTCCGCATTACGGCGGCGCGGTTTCCTGCGCGTCCGTGCTTTACTGACTTCAATCCGGACAAAACGACGCGCACATACGAGCAGGCGCTCGCTGCTGTCGAGAACCTCGCACGCTGGCTTACGGCAAACGGCGCAGAACGCGGCGTGCATGTCGCCGTGTCGGGAAAAAACTCGTCCGAGTGGGCGACCGTTTATCTTGCGGCGCTGTTCGCAGGCGCCGTCATCGTTCCCATAGACTACGGCCTGCACAACGCGGAAATAGAAAACCTGCTCAACACGGCACAGCCGCTTTTCTTCTTTGTTGATGAAGAAAAAATCGCGTATTTTAAGGAACACAGCTGCGGCACTCGCGTGTACTCGCTGAGCGATAAGTATCCTGAGCTCTATGTCTATAATCTCGCCGTCCCTGACGGCAGCGCAGTTGAGCTTGACCGGGCCGACGAAGAAGACATCGCTGCGATACTGTTCACGTCGGGCACAACGGGAACGCCTAAAGGCGTTATGCTCACGCACCGCAATCTCGTTTCTGACTGCTATATTGCACAGACCCGTTTGGAGCTGTTTGAAACGGACGTGTTTTACGCGCTCTTGCCGATACACCACGCATACACAATGCTTGCCGTGTTTATTGAGGCGCTTTCTGTCGGTGCAGAAATCGTGTTCGGGCGCACGATGGCAGTTTCGCGTATGCTTAAAGAGCTCCGAGAAGGGCAGATTACGATGCTGCTCGGCGTACCGCTCCTGTTTAATAAACTGCTTGCAGGTATTCTTAACGGCATACGCGAAAAAGGCCCGGTCGTGAACGGCGCGATGAAGCTCCTGCGCGGTATTTCGTTTACGGCAAAGCGGCTCACCGGCCGCAATCCGGGCAAGAAGCTCTTTGCTCCCGTACTTAAAAAAGCGAGCATTTCTTCCGTGCGCATTGCCATCTGCGGCGGCGGGCCGCTTGCCGCAAGCGTGTTCCGTATTTACAACGAGCTTGGCATAGATTTTATTCAGGGTTACGGGCTTACCGAGACATCGCCCATTATCGCGCTCAATCCAAAAGAACACTTTAAGGTAGAAAGCGTGGGGCAGTATTTTGCGCCGTATATGCAGATGCGCATTGCGGATCCTGACGAGAACGGCATAGGAGAAGTGCAGGTAAAAGGCCCCATGGTCATGGAAGGCTACTACAACATGCCTGAAGAAACGATCGCCGTATTTACCGGAGACGGCTGGTTTAAGACAGGCGATCTGGGAAAACTCGACAGCGAAGGCTACCTGTATCTTGCCGGGCGCGCCAAGAACCTTATCGTTACCGAGGGCGGCAAAAACGTCTATCCCGAAGAACTTGAAAATGCGTTCCAGCTTGAAACCGACATCGAGCAGATAACGGTGCAGGGTTATATCATGAACAGAGAAACAAAGAGCGAAGGTATAGAAGCGCTCATCTATCCGTCTGACGCACTCTACCAGCGGCTGGGCAAGCCGCGCAGCGCGAACGCCGATACGCAGACCGCTGTGCGCGCTGAAATACAGTACATCGTGGACAAACTGAACAGGACGTTTCAGCCGTACGCGCGCATCAGCCGCATAACGATTCTTGACGCGCCGCTTGAGATGACAACGACAAAGAAAGTAAAGCGCGCGCAGGCAAAGACATAAGCAGTTTTTCGCCGTTTTCGGGCTCACGCTGCGCTGCACGCGGAAGAATCGCAGGGCTCCTGCGGGGAGCTGCGGCGTGTGCACGCACGGCTTTTTTTTCTTTTTTCTCTGTAATGTGCGTTTCTGGGGAGGGTGGAGACTCTCCGGCGCAAGCAATAGCTTGCGCCGGAGGCACGCCTCCGGTATACTTTGCGTATACATACTTATACAGGAGGCAGTATATGAAAATACCGGTATTAGTCATGCTGACCGCAAGTCTTGCGCTTCCGCTGTGCGCGCAGACGTTCCCGAGTGCTGCAGAGACGGATCCTAACGCGATGGGCTGGATGCAGGGGTTCCCGCCGCCGCCGGACAAGACGCTTTCCGCAGCAGACGGCTCGTTTTTCGTGTTTCCGGCGCTGCGCTACAGCGTAACGCATATGCGCGAATTCCTGCCGACGCGAGCGGTGCCTGCACAGGCGCAAAAACCTGCAGAGCTTAAAACGCGGCTTGACGCCGATATAGACAATATCACATTTATTCCGACGGGACAGACAGCGCCGATGACGTGGCGCGAAGCATTCGACACCAATTATACGGACGGCGTTATCATCCTGCACAAAGGCAGAATCGTCTACGAGCGGTACGCCGGAAGCCTCACGCAGGACGGTATTCATGCAGCGATGTCGGTGAGCAAATCGTTCACCGGCACGCTCGCTTCGATTCTGATTGCCGAGGGCGTTATCGACGAGACAAAGTTTGTACGCGAGTATATACCGGAGCTCTCACATTCCGCGTTTGCGGACGCAACGGTGCGCCAGGTGCTTGATATGACCACATCGCTCAAGTACAGCGAAGACTATAACGATCCCAATGCGGAAGTGTGGCAGTTTACCGCCGCGGGCAATCCGTACCGGCCGGCCGATTACAGCGGACCGCGCGGCTACTATGAATATTTGGCGTCTGTGCAGAAAATGCCCGGGCAGGAGCACGGCGAAAAGTTCGGCTACCGCACGATAAATACGGAAGTGATGGGCTGGATTATCTCGCGCGCAACGGGAAAAAGCATTACAGAGCTGCTTTCCGAAAAGATATGGACGCCAATGGGGGCAGCGCATGACGGTTACTACCAGCTTGATCCTACCGGCATTGCGTTTGCAGGCGGCGGCTTTAACCTGAACCTGCGCGACATGGCGCTCTTTGGGGAACTGCTCCGCAATAACGGCAAAGCAGGCAGAAAGCAGATTATCCCGGAGCAGGCGGTAGCCGACATAACACGCGGCGGAGACAAAGAAGTGTTCGCGCGCGGCGATCATCCTGAACTTGTCGGCTGGAGTTACCGCAATATGTGGTGGATCACGAACAACAAAAACGGCGCGTACTGCGCGCGCGGCGTGCATGGTCAGACAATCTACATAGACCCCGCGGCGGAAATGGTCATTGTCCGCTTTGCCTCGCATCCGATGGCGGCAAACAGTTACAACGATCCGTGGTCGCTGCCGGCGTATCAGGCGGTAGCAGACTACCTGATGCGCTGAACGCAGGCAGTCTGAGCGCCTTTACGCTCCGCCGTGCAGTTGCCATCGGTAAAATTTTTATTTGCCGATGGCAAATTATTTCACACCGGCAAACAGGGGTAAGACTGAACAGCCTGCTTATGAAAGCGCAAGCGACACGGCTTTTTCGGCGTGTATGCGCGTCGTGTCAAACACCGGCAGCGGCGTGTCTCCCTGCCCAATGAGAAGCCCGATTTCCGTACAGCCAAGGATAACGCCCTGCGCTCCCCGTTCGGCAAGCGAGCCGATAATCCGTATATAGTTCTGCTTTGACTGTTCTGAAATAATGCCCAGGCAGAGCTCATTATAAATAACGTCATGCACCAGCTGCATGGCAGCATCGTCCGGCAGCAGCACTTCTATACCGTGCTCCGCAAGTCTTTGCGTGTAAAAGTGTTCCGTCATCGTGTATTTTGTACCGAGCAGCGCTGCTTTTGTAATTCCCTGCCCGTTAAGCGCCTCCGCCGCCGCGTCCGCGATGTGCACGAGCGGCACGCCGATACGCGCCTGAATCTGGGGCGCGACTTTGTGCATCGTGTTTGTGCAGATAACGATAAAATCGGCGCCGGCTTTTTCAAGGCGGGCGGCGGCGCTGCCGAGAATATCGGCGGTTTTTTCCCAATCACCTGAGGCCTGACAGGTTTCGATTTCGTAAAAATCCACGCTGTACATAAGCAGTTCTGCTGAATGAAGGCCGCCCAGTCTGCGCTTAACCGTTTCGTTGATAATCTGATAATACGTGACGGTGCTTTCCAGCTCATGCCGCCAAGCAGTCCAATCGTTTTCAAGCTACAGCACTCCTCTGTGTGTGTTTTTGTTCACTGCACATTGTACACAAAGAAGACGCGCTGCTCCAGCCGCCTGCGGGGTGCTGCTGCGTGTGCACGCGCGCGGCGTGTTTCTTTCTTATCCTCTGTAATTCGTTTCCGGGGAGAGAGAAACCCTGGCCGCAGGCTGGCAGAAACAAACCCGCGCAGCAGGCACAGAAACCGCTCCGCAAGCCAAGCTGCAAAGTCCAAGGCAGAGCTCCAAAGCTTGACGGCCTATTGCTGCACCAGGTAGAGCAGATAGGGGGAGCAGCCGGGGGTGTCCGGTTCACAGCGAGCGGCGGGACGGCTGATATTATGCACCGAGGGAGCGTAGTTTACCGCGCCGCCTGCCGCCATCTGCGTACAGTATTCTTCATACAGAATCACCGTGCCGTCGGCGGCGACATAGCCGATAGGATCGTATTCATAAAACGGGCGGCCGGAAACAGAACCATGAGGATACCCGTACGGCGCTTCAACCGCCGTGTATTCCTGCGGCACCAGCTGCCCAAATGATTTTTTTACTTCCGTTATCGTTCCGTACGCAAACACGAATTTCGTTTCTGTGTCCACCGCAATCAGATAATTATCAAGCGATACGCCGATGCCGAGCACTTTTGCGTCGCCGGTAAACTGATAAAACCGAAACCGGTCGATAAAGCCCGCCGGATACAGGCGCTGCTGTTCTTCCGCAGTCAAAAGCGGATTAACACCGCGGTACATGTACACGCACACATCCTTCATCGTGATAAACTCAGGCACGGGGATTCCGGTCGGCACCGTGTTGCCGTACGGGGTGCCGTCCATGCAGTACACGGACTCACCGATCTGCTGCCATGTTTCACCGTCGGGCGGCGTGAAAAACGTATACCTGGGAACATTGTCTGCATCAAACTCAATGCGCAGAAACCACGTGTCAAACGCCGCCGCATCAAAATCAGCGGCAGCGGGCTTTTCCGTGTGTACCGGCACAGAACCGCTTTGCTCCTGCGCAAAAGAACAAAGAACAAGAAGAAACAGGTATATATGCACAATACCGTAAACACGAAACATACGGCTATGCTAAAACGGTATGCCGCATAAGTCAATTACGGCCGCGTAAAAATAACTGAGTTATCCTTAAAAAATAACCGGATACAGCCCGGTGCAAACGCGCCGGAGCGGCATAAAAAAAGCGAAACGGTTATGCCGTTTCGCTTTTTTTATGCCGCGTTTTTTACAGCAGCGAGCGGTAGAGTGCTTCTATATCTGCCGTGCTGGGGTCGCGCGGATTGCCCGGCGTGCAGGCGTCGGCGAGCGCTGAAGCCGCAAGCGCGGGAACATCCTCCGGCTTAACGATTTCTTTTAAATCAGCGGGGATGCCGACATCTGCAGACAGCTTCTTTACCGCGTCCACAGCGGCCTTGCGGTATTCGGCCTCGGACATCGATTCCGTACCGGCAACGCCCATCGCTTTGGCAATGTCGCGGTACTTTGCTCCGGTCGCGGCGGCATTGTATTCCATGACGGTCGGCAGCAGAATCGCATTCGCCACGCCGTGCGGCGTGTCATAGAACGCGCCCAGCGAGTGCGCCATGGAGTGCACAATGCCCAAACCGACGTTGGAAAAACCCATACCGGCAACGTACTGTCCGAGCGCCATGTCGGTGCGGCCCTGCGGCGTGTTCGCAACGGCATCGCGCAGCGAGCGCGAAATGATTTCTATCGCTTTCAGGTGGAACATATCGCTGAGTTCCCACGCGCCTTTGGTGATGTAGCCTTCAATCGCGTGGGTGAGCGCGTCCATGCCGGTCGCAGCGGTAAGGCCTTTGGGCATACTGCTCATCATGTCGGGGTCTATGACGGCAACAATGGGAATATCATGCGGGTCAACGCACACAAACTTACGTTTCTTTTCGACGTCGGTGATGACGTAGTTAATCGTAACTTCCGCAGCCGTTCCTGCCGTCGTGGGCACGGCGATAATGGGCACGCTCTTGTTTTTGGTAACAACGGCGCCTTCAAGTGAACGAACGTCTTCGTGTTCAGGGTTCGCGATAATAATGCCGATGGCTTTTGCCGTATCCATTGACGAACCGCCGCCGATCGCGATCAGGTAATCCGCGCCGCTTTTCTTGAACGCCGCGACGCCTGTCTGCACGTTTTCGATCGTGGGATTCGGCTTGATGTTGGAATACAGTTCAAAATCAAGCCCCGCGCCTTTGAGCAGATCGGTTACTTTTGACGTTACGTTAAATTTCACCAGATCGGGGTCTGAACACACAAACGCTTTCTTAAAGCCGCGCGTTTTTACTTCCGTTACAATTTCCTTGATTGCGCCGGAGCCGTGATAAGATGTTTCATTCAATACAAATCGTGCCATATACGCACCTCCCTTATGATTTGCGGGCATGCTTACGCATGTCAAAGAATACCGCTATGATGATTATACTTCCTTTTACCAGATATTGGAAATACGAATTAACTGCAAGAAAGTTCATGCCGTAGGTAATAATTCCCATTATGAGCACGCCGCATATCATGCCGCCCATCGTGCCCACGCCGCCTGACTGCGACACGCCGCCGATAGTAACCGCAGCGATGGCGTCAAGCTCCATGCCGACAGCCGTGAGCGAATTGGCAAGGCCGAGGCGCGCCGTCTGCAGCGCGCCTGCAATGCCGTAGAGCGCTCCCGCAAATGTATAGGCAAAAAGGAGTCCGCGCTCCACATTGATGCCGGCAACGCGCGCCGCCTGCGGATTGCCGCCGATGGCGTATAAGTTGGCGCCCAGGCGCGTGTGCCGCAATATGAGCCACACGATAAACGCCGCAATGGCGACGTAAATCATCAGAAGCGGGAACGGACCCACAAAGCCCTGCGCGATTGCCTTGTATTCGTTTCGCACACTGCCGACAACGGTCGCGTTTGTATAGATGAGCTGCGCGCCGCGGCACAGTGAGAGCACGCCGAGCGTCGCGATAAACGGCGGCAGTTTTGCGTACGCCACAAGAGAACCGTTTACAACGCCGACAAGCATACCCACAAGCACCGCCGCCAGAAACGGCAGGAATATCGGGAAATCGACGCCCGGATACATCGCCGCCTGATAGGTAACGCTCTGCGACAGCGAGGCCGCGATGCTCGCCGTAAGACAGACCGCGTAGCCGATCGACAAGTCTATGCCGCGCGTGATGATAATGACGCCAACGCCGAGCGCGGCAAACGCGCGTATCGCTTCCGCGATGACCAGGTTCTGCAGCGACGGCAGTTTCCACGACTCAAAACCGGTAAGCAGTCCCAGCGCTATAAACAGCACAACAAAGATAAGATACGTTGTATATTTTGATACAAACTCTTTTATATTAAACCCTTTTACTCCAACAGCAGCCATGTATTCCTCCTTACAAAGACAAGCGCTATTTATGAAAACTGCGTTGCAAAACGCATAACGGCTTCCTGTGTCGCTTCGTTCTGCTTCAAAAAGCCGGTTACTTTGCCGTTGCACAGCACCATGATGCGGTGAGACATGCCGATAAGCTCCGGCAGCTCGCTTGAAATCATGATGATTGATTTTCCCTGCTTTACAAGCTCCGCCATAATCGTGTATATCTCGTACTTCGCGCCGACATCGATGCCGCGCGTCGGTTCGTCCATAATCAAAATGTCAGGCGCCGTCATAAGCCAGCGGGCAAGGATTACTTTCTGCTGGTTTCCTCCTGACAGGTTCTGAATCTCTGTCTGCATTGAGGCAGTTTTGGTGCGAAGCGACGTGTTTACATCTGACGCATCCTTTGACACGCCTTTATGGTTTATGAGCCGCATTTTGGAACGGTACTTTTCCAGAGAAGCGATAGACGTGTTGCTTAACACAGACATGAGCGGGAATATGCCCGTACCGCGCCGGTCTTCCGTAATAAGACCGATACCGTGCTTTATCGCGTCTTTTGGCGAGCGGATAGACACTTTCTTTCCATTTATATGGATTTCGCCTGATACAACGGAGCGCAGGCCGAATATTGCTTCCATCAATTCGGAGCGCTGCGCGCCGATAAGGCCGCCGACACCGAGAATCTCCGACTTGTGCAGTTCAAACGATACGTCCTGAAACGACCGCGGATTAATAGAAGACAAATGCGTTACCGACAGACAGACTTCACCGGGAACCGCTGTAACTTCAGGAAACTGCTGCGTTGTAACGCGGCCAATCATCAGATTAATCAGTTTATCGTTGTCGAGTTCTTTTGCCGGATATGTGCCGATCATTTCTCCGTCGCGCATAACCGAAATCTCATCCGCAATCTGGAAAATTTCATTCATGCGGTGAGAGATGTATATAATAGCGACATTCTTTTGGCGAAGGTCGTTGATAATCTTAAACAGGTGCTCCACCTCTTTTTCCGAAAGAGACGAAGTAGGTTCGTCCATCACGACAACGGACGCGCCGTATGAAACCGCTTTGGCAATTTCGCAGCCCTGCTGCTGGGAAATAGACAGAGACGACATCATCGCGTTGGGGTCAATCTCCATATCCAGCTCTTTCATCAGCGCCTGTGTATCCTGAATAACTTTCTTGTGATCAATGATGCGCAGGCCCTTGGCCGCGAGCAGCGGCTCCCGCCCCATCCAGGTGTTTTCCGCAACCGTGCGGTACGGCACGTTTGACAATTCCTGCTGAATCATCGATATGCCGGCGTCAAGCGCGTTTTTCACGCTGGAAAACTTAACCGGCTTGCCGTGAAACACAATGCTGCCGGAATCTGGATGGTAGATGCCGAACAGGCATTTCATCAGTGTCGACTTGCCCGCTCCATTTTCTCCCATCAACGCATGGACAGTTCCCGGCCGAATATTCAAAGAAACTTTATTGAGCGCAAGTACGCCGGGAAACTGTTTAGTAATTTCCTTCATCTGAAGGATATATTCTTCTGCCATTCGCTTACCTATATAGCGCAAGGATAATAGGGCTGTCTGACTGTGTCAGACAGCCCTCCCGTCTTTACTTTTTACAAAAAATATTTTTACAGATCTGCTTTTGTAACTTTCTTAAACGGAACCAGGAAGCACTGATCAAGAATAGCGGGATCAGTTGCAGGGTCTTCGCCAAGTTCAGTCGTGGCAGTAATGCCGCCCGCTGTCGCGCCGATAGCGCTGCCCTGTGTAGCGGTAATGTACATCAGCTCAAACGCCGTTGTCGACTGACCGACCGCATCCTGCAAAACAGTCGCGTACATTTTGTTTTCTCTGATTGACTGCTGTCCTGCGGGCGTTGCGTCAACACCGATAACCGGAACCTTCGTTACCGTGCCGTCGCCGTCAACATCTTTCGTAATATCGTTGGGATCATCCGTAAACTGATTTGTGAGCATGGATTCCACCGCGCCCATCGCCATATCGTCGTTCTGCGCGAACACCATGTTGAACTGTCCGCTGTACGCGGCAAGCCACGCATCCATGAGTGCCTGCGCTTCTGCGGCTCCCCAGTTTGCTGTCTGCTCCGCAACGATATTCACGTTGTAGCCGCGAGCCTCAAGGCCGTCGATGGCGCCCTGGCGGCGGTTAATCTGAGCCGGATGGCCAAGCTGTCCGTTGATGATAAGCAGATTTACCGTGTTGTTGGGGCCAAGCTTATCGGGATGCGCCTTAAAATATTCGTCGGCGATTTCAGCCTGAATATTGCCGGCAACCGTTTCGGGAGAAGAAGCCAGATAGAAGTTCTTTCCCACTTTGAGCGCTTCTACAGAAGGCTGGATATTGGAGAACGCCGCGGCTCCGCCCTGCGCGTTGATAAGCTGGCACATCTGTTCTGTAGCGGCCGTATCCTGCGGAATGATCACAAAATACTTTACACCCTGAGTCAAAAGCGTATTGAGCTGATCAAGCTGTGTCGCCACATCGCTGTTTCCGTCAAGCAGGCGCAGCTCAACGCCTGCGTTATCGGCAAGCGTCTGCAGGTTTGCCGCATAGTTGGCAACAAACGTCTCGTTCATGTTGCGGATGAGCGCTCCCATGACCAGCTTATCGCTGCCGGAAGCACTTGCGTCTTTAGCGCCTCCGGCAAACACACCGGCAGCACAGCACATCATTGCCAAACCGCACAAGCCTTTCAGTAAATTTCTTTTCATTCATAGACCTCCTTAAAAAAGAAATTACAGATTAGTCTTCTCTATAATGTTTGTAACCGGGATGCTTTCCCGTTACACCATATTGAGCACGCATACCGATCAGACGGTCGATATTCTCTTTCGCTATCTCTTTCTCCCCGCCAAGCAGATGAGCGGTGAGGCATATTTTGGCGTTGAGTTCAAGCGTTTCCATCCGGTAATACGCCGTAATCACGTCTGCGCCCACCGCGAGCGCCCCGTGGTTTTCAAGCAGCATCACATCGTGGTACGGCAGATACGGCGTAATCGCATCGGGCACTTCATACGTAGACGGCGTGCCGTACGGCGTAATCGGCACCGAACCTATCGCGATAACGGTTTCTATCATGCAGTAGCGGTCAAGCGGGATATGCGCAACCGCATAGCCGGTCGCCGTCGGCGGATGCGCGTGAACAACGGCGCCCACATCATCGCGCTTTTCATAACAGCGCAGGTGCATTTTTATTTCAGAAGACGGCCGGTAGCCCGCCGCCCCTTCAACGACGGCGCCCGAAGCGTCGATGCGCACGAGCTTTTCGGGCGTGATAAACGACTTGCTGATACCTGTCGGCGTTGCAAGAAACGTACCGTCGTCCAGCTTAACAGACACATTTCCGTCATTTGCCGCTACCCAGCCCAGCTGCCACATCTTGTGGCAGACATCGCATATCTGATCTTTTAACTCATTGATATTCATGATTCCTCCTTATTCGGGAATAACGACGCCCTTCTGCAGCATGATATTCGCATACAGCGCCGTTTCTCCGCTTGAGACAATCGCGTATGCCTGTTTTGCTTCCTCATAAAACGCAAAACGTTCTATATAACCGACCGCATTCCCGCCGCGGCTGTCATACTTCGCGATAATCCGTTTGTACTCATCCCAGATAGGCGTTTTCACCGTGTCGCCTGCCATTACCTGCATCAGAGACACCGGAGCGTCAACATACGTATCAAGCGGCATCACGCGCAGAATCGCCTCTAAAAGCTCGCAGCCGGAGTGTCCGTCAGCCCGCACCACAATGCCGGCGCTGCCTACGGACTCGGCGGGAAAATTCCCGTCGCCGATAACGATTCTGTCGCCGTGCCCCATCTCGCACAGCACTTTCAGCAGCTGCGGCGACAGCACCGCAGGAATCCCTTTTAACATGCAGCAACTCCTTTAAATTGCGCGAACGCTTTGTCATACGCGCCGGCCTGCGTATGCTCATACCGCACGATACCGGGCATGTTCTGTACTATCTCCCTGAACTGTCCCAGATCAGAAAGAATACCCATACTGATCATCTGAATACCGATGTTGCCAAGCACCGCACCTTCAACCGGACCGGCAAGCACAGGCACGCCGCAGGCGTCAGCCGTCATGCGGCACAGGATAGCGCTTTTTATGCCGCCGCCGACCATATGCACGCATGGATACGTTTTGCCGGTGAGCGTTTCTATCTGTTCTTTTACCCGCCGGTACGTAAACGCAAGACTTTCATGAATACAGCGGATAATCTCTCCTTTTGTCTGCGGCACATACTGCCCGGTTTTTCTGCAGAAACTCTGAATACGCTCCGGCATCCTGCCGGGCGCGGTAAATTCCTGAGAGCACGGGTCGATAAAGCACGCAAACGGACGGGACGCTTCAGCGGCGGCGTCAAGCTCGTCGTATGACACGGACTCGCCTGCAAGCTGCCAGAACCGCCGGCACTCCTGAATCAGCCACGTGCCGGTTATATTCGTCAAAAGCGATATGCCGCCGAAACCGCCCTCATTGGAGAACCCGCCTGAGCGCGCGGCTTCTGACACATCAGCCGCCGCACAGTGCGTACCCATGAGCGCCCACGTGCCGCAGCTGATAAAAAGAAAATCATCGCTTTCGGCAGGCACCGCTGCCAGCGCGCTCTGCGTGTCATGCCCCGCAACGGAAATCACCGGAACGGGCGCAATACCAAGTTCATCGCAGATGTCTTTGCGTATCGCGCCCGCTTTTGTGCCGGGCTGTACGATATTGGTAAAGAGGCGCCTGGGAATGCCCACCGCGGCAAGCAGCCGGTCGGACCACGTCTTTGCCGTAACATCAAGCAGCCCGCTTGTCGAAGCCTCTGTATACTCGCTCTGCTTGGTGCCGGTCAAAAAATACGTGAACAAATCGGGCATCATAAGCAGCGTCTGCGCCCGCTCAATTGTCTCAGACTGCTCACGCACCAGATACAAAAGCTGGTACAGCGTATTTATATCCATTGCCTGAATACCGGTAAACTCGTACACCGCTCTATCGTCGATATACTGCCGGCACGTTTCGGACATCCCCACATTGCGCGCGTCGCGGTAATGCACGGGGTTATTCATCAGGTTCCCCGCCGCGTCAAGCAGTCCGAAATCAACGCCCCACGTGTCAATGCCAACGCTTTCAAACGAAGCGGCAGACGCTTTCACAAGCCCCTGCTTTACCTCGTGGAACAGTCTGAGCACATCCCAGTACAGGGTTCCGGCAGCTGAAACCGGTTCGTTCGCGAACCGATGAATCTCGTTCTGAGTAATGGTTTTGCCGTCATACGTGCCGAGCATCGCCCGCCCGCTTGAAGCCCCGAAATCAAATGCCAGAACCTGTCTTGTCATATATGCTCCTTACTGTGCGTATCCGCGCTTATCGTGCAGTGCCCTTAAACAGCGGACCGAACGCGGCGCAGGCGCGGTAATCCTGTCCTTCTTTGTCGGTACCAAACGCGTTCCATGCCGCCGGACGGAAAATATCTTCTTCCGGAACATTGTGCATACAGACCGGAATACGCAGAATCGAACACAGCGTGATAATGTCCGCTCCGATATGGCCGTAGCTGATTGCGCCGTGATTGGCGCCCCAGTTGTTCATCACGTCATACGCGGACTTAAACGCGCCTTTTCCCGTAACGCGCGGCGCAAACCATGTGCACGGCCACGTGTAGTCGGTGCGCTTCCACAGCTTGTCGGTAACCTCTGCCGGAAGTTTGACCGTCCAGCCTTCCGCAATCTGCATTACCGGGCCAAGACCTTTTACCAGATTGAGGCGCATCATCGTAACCGGCATCTCGCAGTCAGTTACAAAACGCGAGGAGAATCCGCCGCCGCGGAAGTAGCCGTAATCGGCAGCGTTCCACGTTGTCGCCGTAAGACAGGCGTCGCAGTCGGCGTCGGTCATTTCCCAGAACGGCTTCATCACGCTGTTGCCTGCGGCGTCTTTGGCGGCGCCGCTCGCGTCAATACAGGCGGCGCCCGAGTTAATCAGGTGGATAAAGCCGCCGGCCTCTTTTGCGTGTCCTTCTATATCATAGCCGGCAGCTTTCTTAACAGCCGCGGCGCTCCAGTACGTGCGCACATCGGCGAATATCTGCGGCCGGTTTGTCAGCAGTTTGCCGAACAGCATACCCGTGCCGTTGAGCGTATCGTTTTCTGTCGCAAGCACGTACGTTTCGCGCGGGCCGTTCCAGTCAAACGACGAATTGAGCATCGACTCGGCAAAGTCGCAGTTCGGGTAAAAGTCAGTCCACTGCCGCTGTCCCTGGAAACCGCCGGCTATCGCGTTGTGACCCAGGCGTTCTTCTTCGCAGCCGGCAGGCAGGTTTTTGTTGCCATTGAACAGATCCTTGATGATGCACATCATCTTAACGACAAATTCCCAGTCCTTGTCTTTTTCTTCTTTTGATTTCTGCACATCGGCCGGATTCTTGTCAAAACCTTCCTGACAGTGCGCGCGCGTCCACGCGAGCGCCTTTTCAAATTCCGCCTTGTCGTAAATGCCTTTTTCCATGCGCCGGATAATTTCCACCTCGTCGACAGACTCCACGCGCATACCGAGGTATTCTTCAAAGAACTCAGGCGAAATGATGGAACCGGCAATACCCATGCAGATAGAGCCGATTTGCAGATACGACTTTCCGCGCATTGTCGCCGCCGCAACCGCCGCGCGGCCAAAGCGCAAAAGTTTTTCTTTTACATCTTCAGGAATTTCCGTCTCGTCGGCGTCCTGCACATCGTGCCCGTAAATACCGAACGCGGGCAGTCCCTTCTGCGCATGCCCGGCAAGCACCGCCGCCAGATACACCGCGCCCGGACGTTCCGTGCCGTTAAAACCCCACACGCCTTTGATTGTCAGCGGATCCATATCCATCGTTTCTGAGCCGTAGCACCAGCACGGCGTTACCGTCAGCGTAATCGAAACGTTTTCTTTTTTGAACTTGTCGGCGCAGGCGGCGGCTTCCGCAACCCTGCCGATAGTGGAATCGGCAATAACGACTTTTACCGGTTCCCCGTTTGAATAGCGCAGGTTATCACGAAACAGTTTCGCCGCGTTTTTAGCCATATTCATCGTCTGCTCTTCGAGCGATTCGCGCACGCGCAGATGTCCCTGGCGGCCGTCAATGGTAGGACGGATGCCGATTACCGGATAATCTCCAATGAGCCGATTCGTTGCCATAGGTACTCCTTGATTTATAATACGATAGCGTATCAGTATATGTTATTCTGCACCCTGTTTTTTATCTGGTGTATCGCAAAAATACGATAAAATATAATTATATTCAGATACGCATCACTCTTTCAAAACAGCCGGATATCTGATATACTATATGCGCTTTTGCATCGGCTTCTGCAATCCGCATATCCGGCGCCATACGGAACGCACATGTATCACTGGTACGACTTTGAAAACATCAGACGCGGAACATATCATTTTCCGATAGAATTCTATTATGTGACGGAATCGCATCCGCGCTATGTCATGCCCTATCACTGGCACCTGGAAATAGAAATCATCAGAGTAACCAGAGGAACGTTTACGATTACGGCCGAAGACACCTCATACCGTCTTGAGGCGAACGATATTCTTTTTATACCGTCAAACGCTGTGCACGGCGGCGTGCCGGCAGCCGACTGCATATACGAGTGCATTGTCGCCGACCTGCACGGTCTTTTGCAGCGCAATGCGTTTTTTGCGTCATGCGCGGAACTGTTTTCCGACAGCAAAAAAATAATGCCGCTGTACCGGCAGGCGCAGAAAGATACGGAAGTATATACGGCGCTTACGCGGCTTTTTACCACGATGCGCGACAGAAACGACGGCTGGCAGCTTTTAACCATCGGCTGCCTGTTTGTGTTTTTTGGGCTCACGCTTGAAAGCGGCCGTTTTGAACAAACAAGCTCCGACACGCTGCACGGTTCGTACACGCTCGCACAGTTTCAAAAAGTGTTCAATCTCATACGCACGCGCTACGCCGAACCGATTACGCTTGAAGACATGGCGTGCGAAGCGAACATGTCGCCGAACTACTTCTGCCAGCGGTTCAAAGAAGCGACGCATTATTCCCCGATAGAATACCTGATACGGTACCGCATAGAATACTCAAAGTATCTCCTGTGCGTTAAGAACCTTTCCGTTTCGGAAGCGGCGTTTCTTTCAGGATTCAACACGTGCGCGTACTATATAAAAGTGTTTAAGAAATTCACCGGAGAAACGCCGAACAAGTACAAAAAAGCGTTTTTTGCGCAGACGTCCGGCCGGGAGGGATAGTTATCGCGGCAGGCACTAACT
>DXHG01000111.1 GCA_019113455.1 Candidatus Treponema faecavium
GAATACCCGGCTGATTCATGTAGAATTCAAACCGCGCCCACCGGTACATTCCGTTCGTCTTTCTGCGCACCTCGCGCCGTATCTCAATCGGCTCCGTATCCTGCCAGCGCACGGTATTTGCCGAATCGAGCACTTCGTGAACAACCGGCAGATCGTCGGGATGGTAATTCTGCGAAAGCCGCTCGCGGAATTCGTCCCGCGCGATTATCCGCTCTGTAAATACGCTGGACTTTATCGCAAAGACGTGACTGGCGGTATGCGAAAACTCATACATGCCGATAAGCTGGCTGTGCAGAAGCATATCGCAGTAATTATACGGAACTGCCGTCAGGCTCGGCATGGACGCACCTGCGTCATCCTGTTCGGTAAAGATACCGAACACCTTTACTCCCTCGCCGGTATACGACGCATCAGGCTGGCAGCGGCAATAGATATGCGTCATGCCTCCCTGTATCAGAAAATCGGTTTGAAAACAGGCTTCTGCTGAATACGCCGTGAGCGCCTGCAAAAAATGATGCACTTTTTGCCTGTCGTCAGAGACAACCTGCTGCGCGATAAAAGCAGGCGCAGGATACGATGCCGGAAACTCAAAACGCCGGCACGCCTCAGCAGAAAATACAAACGATTCATTCGCCGAATAATACTCAAATGTATAAAACGGCGTCTTTTTGTGCAGTAATTGCAGCGTTTGTTCCTGATATGCAAGTTTTGCGTTCAGCTGCTCAAGCTGCCGCTTGAGTTCATCGTTTTGCGCAGCATAAAAATCCGTATCCACCAGTCGCGACCTCTCTGAAGCTAAGTATCAGCGCAATGCCAATCGATTTATGGCTATGCTATAGCTTTAGAAATAATTATCGGTTTTGTCAAGTGTGTATATCTCTGCCTCGGGGGGGGGGCGGTGTTTTCTGCGTTCACACGCGTTTTTTTCTTTCTTATTCTCTGTAATTCGTTTTTTGGGTGAGAAAGAGACACCTCTTCTTCAGAGGCGTCGTTTCTCTCACTCCCCAAGCCCGCCCGCTCTTCCAGCACTGGGGCTTGAAGCAGGCGTCAAGTCAGTACTGCGGCAAAGCTTGATGGCACAATTTTATTTTGCCGATGGCAAACAAAAAATTTGCCGTTGGCAAAATTTATATTTGCCGTTTATCCGGTAAGAATTTTGCCGACGGCCAGCGAGACACTTGCAATCGGCAAACTTTTAGTTTGCCGACGGCAAATAAAAAATTTGCCGTCGGCAAGTGCACCGCTGGCCATCGGCAAAATTTATGTCTGATAAATGGCAAAATAAAATTTTGCCATCGGCAAATTGTTATTTTTTAAACGGCAATTTTTTTTATTGCACACCGGCTCGATTCTTTTCTCTCTTTGCCAAACCGGAATGACGCGGCATACCGAGCGGACGCTGCGCATGGCCAGCTGCACAAGCCGCCGCGGCAGGGCTCTTTTGCGCGCAGCTCAATCATGCAGTCTTAGTGAGATTTTTTGCACGGCCGGCAAGAGCATTTTGTCCATATGGAGCAGAAAACCGCACCACCCGTCTGTATAGTAAGGCATTAGATATAACTAACTGCTTCAGGAGGTGTTATGCAAAAAAAACAGAGTCTGCGGCGGCTTATGCGGTACGCGGGTTCGTACCGGCTGCTGACTGTTATCGGCTGCGTATTGTCAGGAATCGCTGCCGCAGGAATTCTCTTGCCGTTTGTGTGCATATGGTTTGCCGGACGGGAAATCATCCGTTCCCTTATCACTGCGCAGCAGGCAGACGCCGCGCAGGCTGTGTCATGGGGCTGGACAGCGCTCTGGTGCGCACTCGCCTCAATGCTTGTCTATCTTGCAGCACTGCTCTGCACGCATCTTGCCGCGTTCAGAACGGCGCGCAATATCCGCGTGCAGGCGGGCTCCCATCTGCTCACACTGCCTATCAGTTATTTTTCGAGCCACGAATCCGGGCGGCTGCGAAAAATCATTGATGACAATGCGGCGCTTACCGAACAGCTGCTTGCGCATGAACTGCCGGATCTTGTCGGAGCGATTGTTACGCCCGCGGCATGTATCGTGCTGCTGTGCGTGTTTGACTGGCGGATGGGCGTACTCTGCCTTATTCCCCTTATACTTGCAGCCGTGATACTGGGCGGCATGATGGGCGGAAAAAACGCGGGCTTTTTTCACAAGTACCAGACCGCGCTTGAAGACATGAGCAGCCAGGCGGTGGAATATGTGCGCGGCATGCCGGTAGTAAAGGTTTTTCAGCAAACGGTATACTCATTTAAACGCTTTCATGACTCCATACGCAGGTACGCCTCGCTTGCGTCATCATATGCAATGAGCTGCTGCCGCCCCTATACGCTCTTTTATACGATACTTAACGGTGCGTTTATTATTCTTATTCCGTCAGGCATGGCGCTGATACAGGCGGCTCCTGACGGCTGGCACGTGTTTCTTGATTTTCTGTTCTATATATTGTTTACTCCGGCATGCGCCCTTATGCTCATGCGCATTATGTACGCAAGCGAAGCCATAATGCAGGCAGATGAAGCGGTTGAAAAACTCTCCGTCATATTCAGCGCAAAGCCGCTTACGCGCACCGCTTCCCCGCAAAAACCACAGCAGTTTGATATAGCGTTTTCAGGCGTTTCATACACGTACCCGCAAGCGGCCGAACCGGCGGTAAAAAACATCTCGCTCTATTTTCCGCAAGGCAAAACAACCGCGCTTGTCGGCCCATCAGGCGGCGGCAAAAGCACGCTCGCCGCTCTCATACCGCGTTTTCAGGAAGCGCAGCAGGGGCATATACGCATCGGCGGCATAGATGTCGCAGACATTGCCCCGCAAGAGCTCATGTCGATTACCGCGTGCGTGTTTCAGAATACCAGGCTCTTTAAGACAAGCATTTATGAAAACATCCGCGCGGGCAAACCGTCTGCATCAAGAGCAGAAATTCTTGCAGCGGCAGATGCGGCGCAGTGCATGGACATTATCAGCAAACTGCCTGACGGCATAGACACGGGTATCGGCGCACACGGCGTATATCTTTCAGGCGGGGAACAGCAGCGCATCGCAATTGCGCGCGCAATATTAAAAGACGCGCCGATTATCATCCTTGACGAAGCGACCGCGTTTGCCGATCCCGACAACGAATACCGCATACAAAAATCTTTTGAAGCGCTTACAAAAAACAAGACAGTGGTATTGATTGCGCACCGGCTGTCAACGGTACGCAACGCGGATTCTATCGCTGTTATCGCACACGGCGCCGTTGCCGAACAGGGAACGCATGATGAACTGCTTGCGAAAAACGGCGTATACGCAGCAATGTGGAACGAATATACATGCGCCGCTCAGTGGAAAGCGGTAAATGGAGGCACACAGTAAATGATACAGATGATTCAGAAAAAATTGATGCTTACCCGCAAGGGAGCGGCTGACTTTATGCAGGCAGTGCTGCTGACCGCGCTGACAAATATCTCGCTCATGTTTCCCGTCGGGCTGCTGCTCGCCGTCATCCGGACAATAATCGGCGCATTAACAAGCGGAACGCCCGTCTTTACACGTACGATACTTATATACACAGGCTGCGGTGCACTGCTGCTGTGCAGTACCTATCTGCTTCATGCCGCGCAATACAAAAAGACCTACTTATCTACGTATAACGAGTCGGAAAACCGGCGCATACGGCTTGCAGAACAGCTGCGGCGGCTGCCTTTGTCCTTCTTTGGCCGCAAAGACCTGTCGGATCTTACCGTTGCCATTATGGGCGACTGTTCTTTTATTGAACAGTCATTTTCGCATTATCTGCCGCAGCTGTTCGGTTCGCTTATTTCGACGGTGTTCACCGGCATCTGCCTTTTTATACTCGACTGGCGCATGGCAATCGCGTCCCTCTGGGTTATACCGCTTGCGTTTCTTGTACTGTTTGCCTCAAAAGTCCTTATAGACAGATTCGCCGTAAAAAACATGCGCGTCAAGCGCGCCGTCACAGAATGTCTGCAGGAAGAGCTTGAAACGATACGCGAGATACAGGCATATAACCGCATACAGGACATAACGGATAAACTGCGCAGCACCGCAGACGAAGCCGAACGCACCGCCATACGGACGGAACTCATTACCGGAATTCCTGTTACCGCATCGCAGATGATACTGCGCATCGGTATTGCGACGACCGTCCTCTGGGGCACAAAACTGTACAGCAGCGGAGATATTTCGCTGCTTGTCTGCCTGGCATTTCTTATTGCCGCCTCGCGGCTGTATGATCCGCTGTGCACCTGTCTTATGCACACGGCCGCGGTGTTCAATACAAACCAGCATCTGCACAAACTCAAAGAAATCGCTGATGAGCCGGTGCAGACAGGGAGCACACAGTGCGCGCCAAAGACGTTTGACATTGAGTTTGCCGACGTTTCTTTTTCGTATGACGAAAAAGAAACCGTGCTGCAAAACGTCAGTTTTACCGCAAAGCAGGGAACAGTAACCGCGCTTGTAGGACCGTCAGGCGGCGGTAAAAGTACGGCTGCCCGCCTTGCGGCGCGTTTCTGGGACGCCGACAGCGGCGTCATCACGCTCGGCGGCATTGACATCTCAGGTATAGAGCCGGAAACGCTTTTGATGCAGTACGCGATAGTGTTTCAGGACGTAACGCTCTTTAATGGAACCATTATGGAAAATATACGGCTCGGCAAGCTAAATGCCAGCGACGAGGAAGTGCGTGCCGCGGCGCGCGCGGCGCACTGCGATCAGTTTGTAAATGCGCTGCCCGACGGATACGACACGCTCATCGGCGAAAACGGCTCACGCTTATCAGGCGGAGAACGCCAGCGTATTTCGATTGCGCGCGCGATTCTTAAAGACGCGCCGATTATCCTGCTCGATGAAGCGACGGCGAGCCTTGACGTAGAAAACGAAAGCGCCATACAGAGCGCCCTTTCCCATCTTCTGTACAATAAAACGGTGCTCATCATCGCACACCGCTTACGGACGGTTATAAACGCAGATCAGATTATCGTGCTCAAAGACGGGCGCATCATTGAACAAGGCGCTCCCGCGCAGCTTATCACGCAGGAGGGCTATTTTAAGCAAATGGCTGCGCTTCAGCTGCAAACCGACAGCTGGTCGCTTCCGTAAACTCCGCATACGCCTTTTCTGAACGCAGACGGCGGCGCGCCGTACCAGCGGCAGAATCCTGACGCGAACTTGCTCGGATTCTGGTACCCGACTGCCGCCGCGATGTCGTTTATCTGGCGGTCGGTAGTCAGCAGCAGCAGCGCCGCCGTTTCCATGCGCCTGCGCCGTAAATGGACGGCAGGCGTTTCTCCAAACACTGCGGTAAAATACTTTAAAAGCGATGTTTTGCTGAGGTGAAAACGGCGGCATATATCTTCCATGTCGGGCTGGCGGCTCAAATCAAGCAGCATGAGGGACTCTATTTCCCGCACAATGCCGGTGCATCTGTCACGGCAATACGGCTGCGCGGAAACATATCGGTCAGACGCAAATTCCGTCAACTGCAAAAAAAGCTCCGCCGTTTTCAGCCGATAATACAGACGCCGGTTGGAACAGGGAACGTTATACAGTTCAGTAAAAATATGCTGAATATGGGAATTATTATGTATAACGACAGCGGGGCGGATTTCCAGAAGCGATGAAAACACTTCCGCCAAATCGGGCGCGTCTTTTCCCAAAAAGGCGCGCAGCGAGCGCGACGCCCGCGCAACACAGATACGCAGCGATATGCCGAAATACCCGCCAAGCAAAAACCTGCTGCCGGTCATCGCGTATGCTTTATCATTCAAAGAAAAATCACGGCAGCCTACCTCAAGATACCTTCCGTTAAACATGCCGCAGTAACAGCCATACAGGCAGTGATTGAGCTCAACGTATCCGCTCATAGTCTGTTCCGCGCCGAATCCCTGTTTTGTATGGAAATCGTTAAAAATGAGGTCAACGCCGTCGAATACCGTCTGCTGCGTCATTCTGCCGTATCCGTCGGAAAAGTGAAAAACAGTGCTTGTGCCGCCGGCTGGCGTACAGGCACGGTTTGAACACCGGCCGTGAAAATCCCCGCAGGAAAACTCTGTGTGTTTGTTCATATGCGCTCCCTTTTGCATCAGCGATGCACACTACAGTTAACAAAAGCAAACCGGAAACGTCAACAGAGGAACCGTTTATCGTGAAAGAATCTCAAAAACAGCCGGAAAACGGCAAACCGCATACGCGCAATCACGCGGTGGTTACCGGGTGTATTCAACGCAGAGGATTATAGCTCAAACAGCTTTTTCATTTCAGGTTCCATCGTTCCGGCCTTTGCATACTTCAAAGTATCACAAAGGCGTATGTTGTTCTTCTCTATGTGTATCTCATCGCTGAACCCAAGAATATACCGTAAACAAATGCGGTATATAATCTCTGTCGGGGCGCAGCCGTATACCTGTTTTGCGAAAATATGGTTCAGCCTCTCAGCGTCATCCGGATACAGCGTCCTCATGCGTTTGCTTTGATAGAGCCTCGTCACAATTTCCGTGATATACATTCCCGACTTCATATAAAGGTCGGCAAATGTTGCGTTGGGATCGTCAAAGCAGCCGGGATTTTCCCGTTCAAGCCTGTCCACCATGTCCTTCACGACTTTTTTCGGCGTAAAGATCTGATTAGTACGCTGTGGCGGAATATAATCAAAAATATCTCCTTTGCGGTTGGGCTCAAAATAGTCCGCAAGCTCGGCGCGTTTTTTCATAAACTCCTGCACGGCGTCGTTAAAGACGACTTCATCAAACAGATGGCCGTCAAAGTGCTTTTTCTCACCGGCTTCCGTCGTATAGTCACCGCCGTCGCGCAGCATGCGGAACTGATCAAGCGTCACGCCCTGCCCGGTCTGAGGATTCACGGTAACTTCCCAGAACACTTCGTTCGGCACAAGCGAATCAAAGTTTGCAAGCGTGGTGTTTTCGTCCCCGTAGGCCATAAGGAATGCGGGGATCGTGCGGGAGAAGCCCCGCAGGTGGTCACGCACGCTGCCTTCAATCGAATCTTTTTGCGCGTTCAATTTCTCCGTTTCTACAGTCTTGACGATTGTCTCCGCCGCTTTTTTTACGGTTTCTTCGCTGCAAAGTTTTTTGTTGATATTATCCACCATATCGCGGTAGCTCTGCGTCCGCTTGGCGTTGTACTCTTCGTCGATTTTCGTGATTTCCGCCATTGCAGCGCCTGATTGCTGTGCTGTCCGGATCTTGTCATTCCGTTCTTTCTCCAGCTGATGATCCCGGATTGTGTAATCCCCGTATTCGCGGTTTACCACTGTACCGGTGGTTTCCAGGATCTTTCGCTCCAGCTGGTTTTGGGTGGATTTTTTCAAATCCCTGCCATACTGCTCCCGTGCAGATTCCATAAGAGTATCGGCAATCGGCCTTGCAAAACGTTCCCGCAGCTCTTTTAGCGCATCCTTCTTCGGATTCGGCTTCATTTCGGCATCCTTCTGAATTTCCTCTACGGCTGCTTTCAACTGATTTGCCACATCCGCGTAAATCTTTTCGCCAAACAGATTTGCCGCTGTTCCGATGATATGCTCCGTCGGGATTTCGACCTCGCCGTCTTCATTCAGATTCAGGCTGCCTGCCGTAGTCTCATCCACTCCAACAGATGCGCGGACTTTCGGTTCTTCAAGCGCCTGCATATTGTTGATGATGTCAATGATTTCTTTCGGCGCGCCGAAAATACCCATGATATTGGCGAACAGGAAGTTTGACATAAAGCCCCGTTCCACAACTTCCCTTGCATGAATGCGGCGGGGAATCGTGAGGACTTTCTCCGCGTCAAGTTCAATCATAGAACCTTCTTCGTCTTCACCATAGACCGGGAAGAAATTCAAAAGCTCCCGGACGTTCTGCTTGCGGCTGTCGCCGTCGCCTTTGTCGCCGGAGGTTTCCGGAATGAGGTCGTTCGCAAACTTTTCAAAGATGGTAAGCGTCCGAGCCGGGTCAAAGTCAAAGACATAGGCGTTCTGCTTTCGGTAGGTGTTGCCGCCGGAATCCGTAAACAGGCACGGATTCTGCGCCCGGAAAGCCGCCTGCATATAATGCTCATGTGCCATAAAGTAACACAAAAAGCAACAGACAGCCGCCACAATTCCGTAAAGATTGATGCTTGACAGTCTCCCGAAAGCTCGTTATAAGAATAGACGTAAAATTTGAGTGGACTTTTCCGGATTCGGTCATCTTTTTGCCACACAACTGTCTTGTGATAGTTGTGTGGCTTTTTTGTTGCCTGCATCTCGGAAATGTTGACAGAATGGAGGATGATTTTTTATGGAAAACAACTTCTTATCTCTGATCAAGACGCGCCGTAGTGTACGGGCTTACAAACCGCAACCTGTCCCTTCCGAGGCGTTGGACGCTGTACTGGAAGCCGGGACTTATGCACCTACCGGCGGAGGACGTCAATCCCCTACCATCATTGCAATCACAGACCCCAAATACCGGCAGGAAATCGCCAGGTTAAACGCAGAAGTGATGGGGAACAATACAGACCCTTATTATGGCGCGCCTGTCGTGATTTTGGTTCTGGCAGATGGCTCCGCAAACACCTTTGTAGAGGATGGAAGCTGCGTCCTTGAAAATATGATGCTCGCCGCCCATGCTCTTGGGCTGGGAACCGTATGGGTACATCGGGAACGTGAGATTTTCGACAGTGAAAGCGGTAAGGCTCTCCTGCGGGAGTGGAAGCTGCCGGAAACCTTGCGTGGCATCGGAGCGATTGCATTGGGTTATCCAGCTAAGGAAGCCGGTCAGCCCGCAGCACGCAAACAAAACTATATTGTTCGGATTTAATAACCTGCTGTCCGGCGCAATTTTTTTGCGCCGGACACTTTGTGGAGAGGAGGGAAAGTATGCAGACCAGTAATAAAATGGCAGTTGCGCCCGTTGGAAAGCTCATTTGGCAAATGTCGATACCGCCGCTGATCTCCATGTTTCTGCAATACTCCTATAATCTGATAGACAGCGCGTTTGTGGCGCGGTTGAGTGAAAATGCGTTGACAGCAGTTTCCCTGTCATTCCCGATTACAACACTGATGAATGCGGCGTCTATCTGGATTGGTGTCGGCGTGAATGTACTGATTGCGGGGTATCTTGGACAGAAAAAGCAGGATGAAGCAAATACCACCGTCACACACGGATTGTTACTGGCCTTTGGAATAGGTGCTTTGCTCAACCTTCTGTCATTCCTGATTATGAAACCCTACTTTCGGGCATTCACCAGTAATGAAGAAATCTATCAGTTGAGTATTGCCTATATGGGTGTATGTTCGTTCATGCAAATCCCCAATATGGTGCATATCGCAATCCAGAAGATGATACAGGCCACCGGGAACATGGTTGCTCCCATGTGGTTTCAGATTGCGGGCGTGGTGGTCAATTTTGTATTCGATCCCATCCTGATTTTTGGTATTGGTATTTTCCCGGCTATGGGAATCCGCGGTGCTGCGGTGGCTACTGTTGCGGGTTATTTGTTGTCCATGATTTTGGCGTTTGCTTTGCTGCTGGGCAAAAAGCAAAAAGTGCAGATAAAAATCAAAGGCTTTCACTTGCAGAAACAGATGATCCGCCGTATTTTTGCCTTTGGCCTGCCATCTTTTATTATGAACGCCCTCAGTTCGTTTATGGTGACGTTCGTCAATCTGTTTCTGGTGGCGTATCTGATACGGCGATTGCATTCTTCGGTGCATATTTTAAGGTGCAGCAGTTGATTGTTATGACGGTAAATGGCTTAATCCAGGGTTGTTTGCCAGTCATGCGGTTTAACTACGGCGCAGGGAGCAGCGAACGGCTGCATTCCGCTTTCCGATACGGAACTGCTTTGGTCACCGGCATGATGATACTGGGGACGTTGGCTGTCATCCTTTTTCCGGCGCAGATTTTGGGATTGTTTACGGCATCGGAAGCCATGCGCTCCTTTGGAATATCCGCTATGCGGATTATGGCGACAAGCTATCTGTTTTGCGGTCTTTCTACTATGATTTCCACCTATTTTCAGGCCACAGAAAAAGTAGGTTCCAGCATGGCAATTCAATTATGCAGGCAACTGCTTTTCCTTGTTCCATCCTTATGGTGTCTGGACAAATTGTTCCATCTGAACGGAATCTGGCTTGCATTCCCTGTCGCGGAAACTGGCACCTTGCTTGTTGCTCTCATAATGATGGCCTGGTATCACCGTAAAAAATCATAACGTATTCTGCGAAGGAGGAATTATGAACGATACTTTCATGAAAGAAAAACCGGTATTGCCGCTGATTTTATCCATGGCCCTGCCTATGGTTTTATCCATGCTGGTCAATTCCCTCTACAACATTGTGGACAGTTTTTTCGTCGCGCAGATCAGCGAGGAGGCTATGACGGCATTATCGTTGGTTTACCCGGTTCAAAATTTTATCAATGCTGCCGGAATTGGATTTGGCGTTGGGATCAATGCAGTGATCGCCTTCTATCTGGGCGCGGGGGATCATGAAAAAACGGATCAGGCCGCCACGCAGGGACTTGTGCTTGCCGTGATTCATGGCGTTGTTATGACAGTCTGCTGTATCGCCATCATGCCGGTTTTCCTGCGGATGTTCACTTCATCCGAAGCGGTCATTGAACTTGGCGTCCGCTATTCTATCGTTGCGTTCGCCTTTACGCTCATTGTTACCGTCAGCATGGCGTTTGAGAAACTGTTCCAGGCAGTAGGAAACATGAAGACAACCATGATCAGCCTGATGTGCGGGTGCATCACAAACATCGTCTTAGACCCCGTTCTGATTTTTGGCTATGGCCCATTCCCGGAAATGGGAATTGAAGGCGCTGCGCTGGCAACCGGCATCGGACAGGCTCTGACACTGGCGATTTACCTTGTAGTCTATCTTTTGCGGCCAATTCGCGTGCATATCCGCAGGCAGTACATTTTGCCCAGCAAAAAGATGGTCATCAAGCTGTATTCTATCGGCATTCCCGCAACCCTGAATCTTGCACTTCCGTCTCTTTTGATTTCGGCGCTCAATGCGATTTTAGCTGCCTATTCCGAAGTGTACATTCTGGTTTTGGGGATCTATTACAAATTGCAGACCTTCATCTATCTTCCGGCGAATGGCATTGTGCAGGGGATGCGCCCCCTGATCGGCTATAACTACGGTGCAGGGGAGCACAAACGAGTCAGCCAGATTTATCAGATTGTTTTGTGCATGAGCGGTATCATTATGGTGCTTGGAACCGCGATATGTCTGCTGATCCCCGGCCAGCTGATAGGGCTGTTTACCCACACGGAAGCGACGATCCAGGCCGGGGAAACTGCCTTGCGCATCATCGGGGCCGGATTTATCGTCTCGGCGGTTTCTGTTACTTCTTCCGGCGCATTGGAGGGGCTGGGGAAAGGCACGCCCTCCTTACTGATTTCTCTTTGCCGGTATGTAGTGGTAATCATCCCGGCTGCGTTTTTACTCAGCAGGTTTCTCGGAGCGGTTGGCGTCTGGAATGCGTTTTGGATCACGGAAGTGATTACTGCGATCATATCCATTTACGTTTACCGCAAGGTAATAGCAAAGCCAGCCGAGCCAGTCAACGGTCAAGATGAACGGCGCATACGCGCCGCCGTTGACAGCCCCGCCCGCCTTTGCAGATAGGCAATCAAGGGGCGACAGCAAGGAGTGCTGCCGCCCCGCACTATTATTCAGAGAGGGGGAATTTCCATGACCGACTTTGAAGCCTATCAAGAGTACATCCGGCGCAGGCACAACGCCTTTTGCAAGGCAGTAATCCGCTATGCTGCCCGCGATAAGATTTTGCAGCTTCGCCGGAAATGGGAACGGCAAATTTCCCTTGACTATCTGATGGACGAGAAGTTTGTCCAGCTTGCCGAGCCGGAGCAGCTTGAAGAATATCTTTTTACTGCATGCGGCCAGACCGCCGTTCTGTACCATGCGGAACTTGCCGCCGCCCTTGCCCTCTTGCCGGAGCAGACGCAGGAAGAAATTTTCCG
>DXHG01000112.1 GCA_019113455.1 Candidatus Treponema faecavium
GAATCGTTCAGACTCGTTGAGCCGTTTCTTATCTGCCGCAACTCCACAAGACCGCCGAAAAACTGATGCGTGCTGGCCGTGCTGTACGCGTCAGTTCATTTGCCGACGGCTGACAGATTTCCCGTTTAAAAAATAAAAATTTGCCGATGGCAAAATTTACATTTGCCATTTATCCGGTACGAAATTTGCCATCGGCCAGCGAGGCATTTGCAGTCGGCAAACTTTTACTTTGCCGACGGCAAACAAAAAATTTGCCGTCGGCAAGTGCGCCGCTGGCCATCGGCAAAATTCATGTCTGATAAATGGCAAAATAAAATTTGGCCATCGGCAAATTTTATTTTTAAATGGCAAACAGACTGTATCAGGCCTGTCCCCAAAACTATGCTGCAAGCTTCAAAGCTGAGAGTAGAGAGGACCGCGCTTGCCGCTGCGCGGCCGGCAGACACTTGACAGACTGCCCGTATCTGCGCAACAATACAGGCAGCCGTATACTGAAAGCGCTTTCATTGTACGGCAGCACTGTTTGGAGGTTTTGATGAAAAAGTTTATGCTTGCTGCGGGCATCGTGTGTATGGCCGCGTGCGCCGCGTTCGGTATGGGCGGTCAGGATACCGCCGAAGAAAACGCGGACGGAAAAACAACCGTTGAGTTCTGGTCGTGGCTTCCTACCGTTATCGACTGGGATCCTATTTATGCCGCGTTTAAGGCAGAGTATCCGGATATCGATATCGATTATGTTCGCACCGAGCAGTCGGATTATTTCCAGAAACTGCAGGTTGCGTTGGCGAGCGGCACGGGCCCTGACCTGTTCGGCCTGCAGCCCGGCGCCTATGTCGAGCAGTACGGCATGTTCTGCGCCGATATGCAGGAGCTTGCCGACCAGTATATGCCCGGCTGGGCAGATGTAGTCAACGCGACCGCCGTTGAACAGTCGCGTGATTCCGAAGGATTTACGACCGGCATGCCGGTGCTGCTCGCGGGCGTTCCGTTCATGCTGTACAATGATACGCTGATGAAGGAATGCGGCGTAACGGAAGTGCCGAAAACATACGAGGAAATGAAGGCCGCCGCCGAAAAAATTACCGCCGCAGGCTATGTGCCGATGGCTATCGGCGCTGCTGACAGCTGGCAGTCTGTCGATAACTTTGTCGCGTTCTGCGAACAGTTTGAGCCGGGCGCGGTGTACGAGGCCGAAGCTGGTCTCAGACCGTGGACAGACGATGTGTTTGTGCAGGCGATGGAAGCATGGAAAGCGTTCTTTACCGACGGCATCTTTCAAAACGGCGCTTTGGGCGTTGTAACGTATCCTGATGCGCGCGATCAATATTTCTTTGCGCGCAAGGCAGTGTTCTTCCCGTGCGGTTCATGGCACGTGGGCCCCACTTCTCCGAGCAATGCCGAGATTCAGGGAACCGAGATTCAGAAGCGCGGCGATGTTATCGGTATGGTTGCGTGGCCGCAGGTCGGCCCCAATCCGGTAGTGGCGACGACCGGCGTTGACTTTATTCTGAGCGTGAATAAGGACAGCGACAAGAAAGAAGCCGCGATGAAGTTTGTCGACTTTCTCACGAGAGGCAAGGGACAGGAAATGTGGACGGCGACCGGTCAGGGAACGCCGGTTGTCAACGGCATGTCGTTTACCGGCGTGATCGATGGCGAACTGCAGCAGCAGAGCTACGATACTATCTATGCGATGAACGCTGCGTCAAACGCGCGGCGCAAGCTGCTCTACGCGGATCTCGACAAGGCGCTGTCTGTAGCCGGACAGAACATTGCGTCAGGCGCCGACATCCTTGCGGAACTGGAGCAGGTGCAGGCCATATCTGATTCCATCGAACGGTAAGTTCTGTTGCAGACAATAGGTGATAAAACGGCGGAGCGGCTTTTGCCGTATTTCCGCCGTTTATTTTTGTGTCCTGTATGGAGTTAAGTATGAATATCCGTATCCGTCATTCAAAATATGACAAGGTGGCGTGGGTTTATGTGCTTCCGCTGATTATTTTATCTACGCTGCTTTTGTATTACTGCATCTTTTTTACTGTGTACTCAAGCTTCACGGACTGGAACGGTATTTCCTCCGAAATGAACTTTATCGGACTGGAAAACTATATTAAGCTGTTCAAGGATCCGTATTTTTATGTTGCGCTGAAAAACAATCTGCTGTTTTTCTTTTTTACGGTATTTATTCAGGCGGCGGTAGGCCTGCTTGTCGCCTCGCTTTTGAAATATAAGCTGCCGTTCAGCAACGTGTACAAGGCTATTTTCTTTCTGCCCATTGCGATGGCGACGGCGATTATTACGGCCATATTCCGCATTATTCTTGACCCGAATATGGGTTCTCTGAATACGATGTTTCACGCAGTGGGGCTTGATTTTCTGGCGCAGGCGTGGCTGGGAGACAAGCGTTTTGCGCTGATGTCCATTATCTCGGTGAATATATTCCAGTGGATGGGCTTTTCGATGATTTTTTACTACGCCGCGCTGATGAGCCTGCCGGAAGACGTGTATGAGTCGGCAAAACTGGACGGCGCGGGATTCTGGCGGACGCTGTTTTCGATTACGATTCCGATGCTGAAAGGCACGACAAGTGTGCTGATTATTCTGGGTATTGTCGGCTCTCTCAAAACATTCGACATCGTAAAGCTTTTGACCAACAGCGGGCCCGGGCGCGCAACGCTGTTCTTGAACACGTATCTGTACGAAAAGGCGTTTACGAGTTTTGACGCCGGTTCCGCCGCGGCAATCGGCGTGTGCATACTGGTGCTTGCCATCAGCATGTCTGTCATTCAGTTAAAATTAGGCAAGGAAGACTGAACACGTATGAACCAGAGTAAGAGTAAAATCAGTTTCAGGCGTTCGGTGATTATATATACGGTATTGACGGTGCTGGCGCTTATCTGGATGTATCCGATTATTATTGCGCTGATGAAATCATTTACGATAGAAGGCCTGAATAACTACAAGTATGTGCTGACGTATGAGAAAATAAATTATTTCCGCGTTATCTGCAACAGCCTGATTATCGCGATCGTAACGTCTGTCGGCGTTGCTGCGGTAACGACGCTTGCAGGCTACGCGTTTTCAAAAATGCACTTCAGGGGTCAGCGGTTTTTGTTTATCGCGGTGCTGGTCTGCCTTGCGCTGCCTGTGGCGGCGGTAACGATGCCGATATTTTTTACGCTGGTAAAGCTCAAGTGCATTGACAGCCTTATAGGCGTTATCATTCCGCTCATTGCGTTTAACGTGCCGCAGATGTTGCTCATAGTAAAGAACTATTTTGACGGCATTCCCAATGAGTTGCTTGAATCGGCAAAGATAGACGGCGCGTCCACATTCAGGACATACCGCGTGATTATGCTGCCGCTTGCCAAGCCGATTCTTGCAAGTACGATGGTGCTCACGTTTGTCTATTCGTGGAACGATTATCTTGTTCCGCTGCTGATTATCAGATCGGAGTCGAACTACACGGTTACGCTTGCCGCGCAGTTCTTTATGGCGTCTACATACCAGAGCCCGCTCGATGTGGCGCACCTGTATGCGGCGATGATTCTCTTGACGCTGCCGTCAGTCATTATCTATCTGCTCAGTCAGAAACACCTGCAGGCGGGCATTACCGCAGGAGCCGTAAAAGGATGAAAAAAGAGTTCTGCAATCCCGTTTCCTACACCGACGGCAGGAAGCGGACAAATCCTGATCCCTATATTCTGCGCTGGTGCGGTTCGTATTACTGTTATTCAACCGACGAGAACGGCGTGAACGTGAGCGTGTCGGATGATCTGGTACAGTGGACGTATCACGGCTTTGCCATTTCGCTGCCTGAAAAGACAAATTTCTGGGCACCGGCCGTGCTGTACCGCAACGGCGTCTTTTATATGTATTTTTCGTGCCTCGCGCGCGATGCAGATGACGGGCATGAAGAGTTTTTGTACGCGGCTGAGGCGGACAATCCGCTGGGGCCGTTTACGGTAAAAAAGCAGCTGTTCAACGTGTTTTCGATAGATGCGCATCCGGTTGAAATCGGAGACGATGTGTTCCTGTTTTATTCCGTGAATGAAATTACCGGCTTGAGCAAAACAAATGCCGGCACGTGTATCGTTGTTGACAAACTGCTTGACATGTACACGCTTGCAGGCAATCCGCAGCCAGTCGTGCTGCCGAGCATCGAAAGCGAGATTTATGAGCGCGACCGGTTTGTTCCCGGGCAGCACTGGTACACGATAGAAGGGGCATGCTATTATGAGCACCGCGGTACTGCCTACATTGTGTTTTCTGCCAACGCATACACGAACACGGATTACTATCTGGGTTACGCGCACGCAAAAAAAGACGGCTGCCTGCTTGACTGGAAGTGGTGCAAGTATCCCGACAACTATACCGCGTACGCGCTGATACGGAAATCGGATTTAGTCGAAGGCACCGGCCACAACACGATTACAAAAGCGCCGAACC
Organism: Candidatus Treponema faecavium; assembly: GCA_019113455.1. Lineage (GTDB taxonomy): Bacteria > Spirochaetota > Spirochaetia > Treponematales > Treponemataceae > Treponema_G > Treponema_G faecavium. The sequence continues at coordinate 4,450 of DXHG01000112.1, forward strand.
TTGTTGACGACTGGATTGTGTATCATGGGCGGAGCGCGCTTGAAGCGCTGACTCCCGGCACGGAGCAGCGCGTAATGCGCATAGACCCGCTGTATGCCGAAAGCGGACGGCTTATAACGCCCGCGCCGACAGCCTGTATGCAGCCGGCGCCCGCACCTGCGTTTGCGGCGCTGAAAAACATCCGCGCAGAGCATGCGGAACGGCTCTTTTCCGGTTCCTGCGGCTTTTATACGGCAGAATTGTGGCTCTCTCCCGACTGCGTCAAGCCGACAAACCGCGGCATGCAGTGGTCCGTACTGCTGGACAAATGCAGCGGCGGCTGCGTTGAGCTTGAGCTTATAAGCGGGCTCAGCCTGATTGCGGTGCGTCTGCACGAGCGCAATATGCAGCGTGTGCTTGCAGAAATACGGCTTCCGCCTGATTTCAATTACTATGTGCCGCATCTGATTGCTGTGTCTAAAGTATTTGATTCGCTTTCGATAACGGTTGACAGCCGCTTTTTGTGCTGCGTACAGAGCGCGTTTGACAGCGGCGCTATTGAGATTGAACCGCATATCATACCGATCAACATACATTCGTTTGCGCTCACGCCTGCGGTTTCGCTGTGGAAAGACATGCTGCGCTGCTTTACACGCTTTTATGACCTTGAAACGCCTGTTGTGTTTGACGGCGAGGGCTTTGCAGGAGATGAGCTGCACAATACCGCGTTCTCATGCGTGCGCAGGGCACAGGCGCTTGAAGCGTTTGCGTGTGATGCGGTAAAAGAATGTATCGAGTTTGAGCCGCTGTGTTCGCGTGCGCGGCTTACGGTGTATTCCCGAAGCGGCGGCGCTGCCGAATGGCAAACCGAATGTTCGTTTACCGGTTCGGAATACGGCGCGAAAACAGCCGCGGCACCGTATCAGTCGCTGCGCTGGAGCTGCAGCGGCAGCGAAGTGCGCATTGAAGCCGCATACATCAGAGTAACCGGTTACGACCTCACCGTGTACGGTGAATAATGCCGTGTGCGGGGCGCGTCTTTTTTCCGCCGCATACCAAATTTGCCGCTCCAGACAGCCTGAAAGCAGTATGCCGGCCGTTCTTTTTACTGCCGCGTTTTGGGGTGCTGTGTTCATGCAAGGTTAGGGTTCTGCCCTAACCTTGGAGCTTGGAGCGCAAGTCTGGGGTGGCAGATCCGCAAGAAATAAGCGCGCGTGCAAACGCAAAAAAACACCCCGCGGGAAACCTGCAAAGAAAAAACGCCGCGCGCGGAGCGCATTACGCGCCAAACGCGGCCTCAAGCGCGGTAACAAACATCGGCTCGAGCGCCGCAAGGCGCTGATTGTCGGGGAGGCTCTGTCCACGCACGCAGGAATCGGTGTGAGTGAGTATGGAAAGCGCACGCTTTTTTGTATAGGCGGCGGTGCAGTAGAGCGCGTATGTCTCCATGTCCTGCGCAAGGCATCCCATGCGCGCCCACGGCTCCCACGACTTTTGCGCGCCGAGCGCACTGTATGCAGAGAACAAGTCAGAAGAAAACACGCCGCCTGCGCTGAACCTAAAGCTGTGCCCCCGCGCGGCGGCGGCAGCGCGTTCAAGCAGCGCGAAATCAGCGCACGGCGCATATGTACCCGGAAGCTGATACTGATAGGCATAGTTTGAATCGGTAGATGCAGTAACGGCGATAACAAGGTCGCCGGGAAGCAGCTCCGGCTGCAGGCCGCCGCAGGTGCCGACACGGATGATTGCATGAACGTCGTACTCGCGGTACAGTTCATACGCGTATAAACCGCACGACGGTCCTCCCATGCCGCTTCCCATGACGGAAACGGGATTCCCGCGCCAGGTGCCGGTAAACCCGAGCATGCCGCGGACGCCGGTAACCTGCCGCGCGCCGTCAAGGAACCGTTCTGCGATGTACTTAGCCCGCAAAGGGTCCCCGGGCAGCAGCACGA
>DXHG01000011.1 GCA_019113455.1 Candidatus Treponema faecavium
TACCAGGGCCGCAGCGGTTTTGCTCCCAGGCAGAACGGCGCCGCAAAACCCGGGTTTGGTATGCGGTCCGGATTCAGCGCTCCTGCGCCGATTGAAGAGAATAAAAAGGTTCCTGCAAAGAAATCTTTTAAGGCGAAAAAGACCGTTTATTCACGCAAAGACCGTGAAGAAGATTTTGTAGAAGATAAGTTATATAATCAGAAGAAAAAGCAGGCGGCAAACACGAGCGCGGTGCCCGCTCAGATTGAAATAATGGAAACGATTTCCGTTTCTGATCTTGCTAAAAAGATGAATCTGAAAGCGTCCGATCTGATTGCCAAGCTTATGTCAATGGGCATGATGGTGTCTATTACGCAGTCTATCGACGCGGACACGGCGACGCTGCTTGCTTCTGAATACGGCTGCGACGTGCATATCGTGAGTCTGTACGATGAGACCGTTATCGAAAGCGACGAGTCGTCTGAAGATATACGCACGCGGCCGCCGGTCGTTACCATCATGGGACACGTTGATCACGGTAAAACAAAAACGCTTGACGCAATCCGCAGCGCCAACGTTGCTGCAAGTGAGTTCGGCGGCATTACGCAGCATATCGGCGCGTACATGGTCAATACGCCGAAAGGTCAGATCACGTTCTTGGATACGCCGGGCCATGAGGCGTTTACGATGATGCGCGCGCGCGGCGCAAAGATCACGGATATTGTGGTGCTCGTTGTCGCTGCCGACGACGGCGTGATGCCGCAGACGATAGAAGCGATAAATCATGCGAAAGATGCGAAAGTGCCGATTATCGTTGCGGTGAACAAAATCGATAAGCCGGAAGCGAATCCTGACCGCGTAAAGACGCAGCTCTCAGATCAGGGGCTGGTGCCCGAAGACTGGGGCGGCGACACGCAGTATGTACATATCAGCGCGCTCAAAAAGGAAGGCCTTGACGACTTGCTCGATGCGATTCTGCTGCAGGCTGAAGTGCTTGAGCTCAAAGCGCCGTGGGACTGCCGCGCAGAAGGAAAAATCATTGAATCACGAGTGGATCACGGGCGCGGTGTTGTTTCGACCGTCATTATCGAACGGGGTACACTGCGCACCGGGGATCCATTTGTCGCAGGTATCTACTCAGGCCGCGTGCGCGCTATATTCAACGACTGCGGCGAAAAAATCGATGAGGCGACGCCGAGTATGCCGGTTGAGATTCTCGGCATTGAGTCTATGCCAAATGCGGGAGATCCGTTCCAGGTAACGAACAGTGAAAAAACCGCGCGCACTATTTCTTCAAAGCGTCAGGAGCTGAAACGCTTTGAAGATGCAAAGAACGTAAAGAAAATTACGCTTGATAACCTGTATGAAACGATCGACGCCGGTGAAATTATGGAGCTTAAGGTGCTTATTAAGGCGGATGTGCAGGGGTCTGCCGAGGCGCTCAAGCAGTCGCTTGAAAAGCTTTCGACAAAAGAAATCCGTCTTGTCGTTATCCATTCGTCTGCCGGTCCGATCAATGAAAGCGACGTACTGCTTGCTGCCGCCGATTCAAACGCGATTATCATTGGCTTTAACGTGCGGCCTACGCCGAAAGCGAAACTGCTTGCCGAGCAGGAAAAAGTGGATATCCGCAAGTACAATGTTATTTATAAGGCAGTTGAGGAAATCACGCAGGCCATGGAAGGGCTGCTCAAGCCGGATATAAAAGAAGAAGTCATCGGTATGGTGGAAGTCAGAGAAACGTTCAAGGTACCGAAGGCGGGAACGATTGCGGGTGCGTATGTATTGCAGGGTGAGATTAAGCGGACGAGCAGCGTTAATATTATCCGCGACGGCATCGTGATTTATACGGGCAAGGTGTCTTCTCTCAGGCGATTCAAAGACGATGTTAAAGAAGTGTCCGCCGGTTATGAATGCGGTATCGGCATTGACAGCTGGCACGATATTCAGATTGGGGATCAGTTTGAAGTCTTTGAATATGTGGAAGTGGCCCGTAAGCTGTCCGACTCTGCGGGAGCTTCTGAACACTCTGAGGCGCAGTAAACAGAAAAACAGAGGCAGGTATTATGACATCAGGATACAGGCTGCTGCGGCTGGGCGAACAGATACGGGATGAGATTGCTCAAATGATCCTCCGCCGGCAAATAAAAGACCCGCGGGTATCAACGTTTCTTTCTATTAATAGGGTCGATATTTCCGGCGACTTGGCATATGCTAAAGTATATGTTTCAAGTTTTATGGACGATAAAGCGACGGAAAAAGGCGTGCAGGGGCTGCAGCATGCGGCAGGCTTTATTCAGTCTTCCATCGCAAAAAAACTGACTATCAGACAGTTTCCTAAGCTGACATTTATTACGGATACCAGTATTCGGGATGGATTTGAAATGGTTCGTAAATTAAATGAATTGGAGCAGTCTCATACCGATGCGTATGAGCGTGCAGATGACGAAAAAAACAGCGAATAACGTTTCCGGTATTATGCTGTATGCAAAACAGACGGGCATGACGAGTTTTGCCGCGCTGCATACGGTAAAAAAAGCGCTCAGCACCGCAAAGGTTGGGCATACGGGAACATTGGACAGCTTTGCAGACGGTCTGCTTGTTATCGCTGCTGGTAAACTGACGCGGCTTGTTCCCTATATTACCGGTTTTGATAAAACATACCGCGCCGCCGTTGTGTTTGGTGCTGAAACGGATACGCTTGATCCGACCGGGCAGATTATCGCCCGTGCGGAGCCCCCCGCTTTGGAGCGGCTCGTGCAGGTGCTGCCGCAGTTCATGGGAACTATAGAGCAGACGCCGCCTGCATATTCCGCGCTGCATGTCGGCGGCCGGCGTGCAAGCGATATTGTCCGTTCCGGCGGTACAGTAGAACTCTCCCCGCGGACGGTAACGATTCATTCTTTGCAGCTGCTTTCTTACAACGGTACGTGCGGCGTATTTGAGATTTGCTGTTCAAAAGGTACGTATATCCGCTCGCTTGCGCGCGATATAGCATTGGCGTGCGGTTCGCGCGGCTCTGTGCAGGCGCTCAGGCGAACGGCAGTCGGTCCGTTCCTGCTGGAACAGGCCGCGGGATACGAGTTTTTGCCGCAGTTCGCTGATCGCTATGGTGATAACGGCAGTGATGATTGCGTCAGTCAGGAGCCGGAGCATACCGTCAGTGTCGTTTCTCCTGACTGCATTCGAGCGGCGGTACAGCCGTTTGATGCCGATATGGCGCGGCGCTGCGGTTTGGTTCCGATTACGCTGTGCCCTGCCGGCGCGGCGTCTTTTATGTCCGGCAGGCCGCTTTCAGGGTGCGAGGTTTTATGCGAACATGAGACTATATCGTTTTCGCGCCTGATACAGGAAAAAGCGTACCGGGCAGGGCAAAGGTTTGCTGTGTATTATGCGTCAGGCTTATTCGGCGGTATTGTATCGTATGCGGATGAAGCATTGCGGTATGATTTTGTGATTCCTGAACAAGCGGCCGCTGCCGGGTGGTAATATGGCGCTGCAGGTGTGTAGCTGGTCAGACATGATGCAGGGAAAGCTTAACTCCCTGCTGCCGGCTGTTCAGGAACGCGGCTGTGCTGTTTCTGTCGGCAGCTTTGACGGTCCTCATTTGGGGCATGAGGCGCTTGTGCAGTGCCTGCTTGCACAGGCTGCATATGTTCCCGGAGTGGCAACTTTTATGGTTCCTCCCCGGTTTGCACGCCTTGCCTGCCGCGACGGCACCGTAATCAGTTCGCTCGAACAGCGGCTTGAGTGGTTTGAAAAAGCAGGTCTCGCGTTTGCCGTACTGATTGACTTTTCCCCTGAATTCAGTAAAATGAATGGGAAAGATTTTCTTTCTATGTTGCTGCAGGCGTGCCGTGTGCGGTTTATAACCGAAGGTTCCGATTTCCGTTTTGGATATAACGGTTCATGCGGCACTGCTGATATGTATCGTTTTGCTCAAGAACAAAACATTGCTTTTTGCGTTCCTGCTGAAGTGCTTTATGAACAGGAGCGGATCAGTTCATCGCGTATCCGTGCGGCGATTGCGACTGGTAATTTTTCTTTAGTGACGGCGCTGCTGGGCAGGCCTTTTGCGCTTGACTGCCGTCGGATGCTGTGGGCGAGAACGGCGGAGCAGTTGTATTCCTGCTTGCCGTTTGAACAGATACTGCCGAAAGACGGCGAGTATGCGGCATCGCTTCACTTAAAGAATGGTACGGTAATTGATTCTGTTGCGGTGGTGGAAAACGGTATTGTTCGCGTGCCGATCCATTCCTGCAATGACGGTCAATATATAGGAACAATTCAATTTGTTCCGTGATTTTGATTATTCTCAGGATGAGTATAACAAGGAGTTACTATGGCGCTTGCAAAAGAAACAACAGCTTCTCTTGTTGCAAAATTTGGTGTGAATGAACAGGATACGGGAAATACGAAAGTGCAGGTTGCGCTGCTGACGGAACGTATCAAGCAGCTTACTGAACACTGTAAGCTGTTTAAGAAGGATAAGTGCGCTTCACGCAGTTTGTTGAAATTGGTTGGTCAGCGGCGCAGTCTGCTGAAATATCTGCAGCGCAAAGATCTTGAAATGTATCGCGCTCTGATTAAAGAGTTAGGTCTGCGCAAATAGTCTGTGTTCGGTAAAAGGGGTGGAACCGCGGGAAACACCGCAGCCGCCCCTTTTTTTATTATTGCAAAAGTATTTTTTTCATTGGAAAGGAAATATGGTTCAAAGAGTTGCCTATAAAATAGGATCAGAAGAATTGATTTTGGAAACCGGCCGTATTGCCAAGCAGGCAAACGGCGCGGTGTATGCCCAGTTTGGCGGTTCTGCCGTTATCGCTACGGTGTGTACGTCGTCGAGCGCTCAGGAGGGTCTTGACTATGTGCCGCTGACTGTTGACTATAACGAGAAATATTACGCGGCCGGTAAAATCCCCGGCGGTTTTATTAAGCGGGAAGGCCGACCAAAAGATAAGGAAATCCTTGTGTCGCGGCTGATAGACCGGCCGATGCGTCCGCTGTTTGATATCGCGTTTGGCCGCGATATTCAGATTATTCCTACGTGCGTGTCTTCGGATCAGATAAATCCGCCTGATATTCTTGCCATTATCGCAAGTTCCGCCGCCGTGCATATTTCGGATATCCCGTTCGGCGGGCCGGTTGCCGGTGTGCGCGTTGGTTATCTTGACGGAGAGTATATCCTTAATCCGACATACGAGCAGATTGAAAAAGGTTCTTTGGAAATCGTTGTTGCCGGTACGGCTGACGGCTTTACGATGGTGGAAGGCGGCGCACAGGAAGTTTCCGAAGAAATCATGCTGGGCGCGCTCGCAAAGGCTCAGGAATTTATTACGGCAATATGTCATTTGCAGGATGAATTGCGGAAACTCGCCGGCAAAGAAAAACTGCCTCTTGCTCCGCTGCAGGTTGTGCTGGAAAATAAACAGGCCATGTATGACGAGGCATATCCGCAGCTTGAAAAAGCGTGCTACGTTGCCGGAAAGCAGGAGCGCCGCGACGCGGTCAGCGCCGTGAAAAAGGCTCTTGCTGAAAAATACGCCGCGCAGCTGGAAGACGATAATCAGAAAAAGCTCTTTGATGCGCTCTTTGAAGACATGCAGTACCAGATTCTGCGCAAGGGAATCCTTGACCGCGGCGTGCGTGTTGACGGACGCGGAACGGAAGACATCCGCCCCATTACGTGCGAAATCAATGTGCTGCCGCGGCCGCACGGTTCTGCTCTGTTTACCCGCGGCGAGACACAGTCTCTGGCAGTAGCTACGCTCGGCACAACACTTGACGAGCAGGTCTATGACGATATTGACGGCGACCGGAGAGAGCATTTTATTCTTCACTACAACTTTCCGCCGTATTCTGTCGGCGAAGTTGGTCGGATGGGTACCGGCCGGCGGGAAATCGGGCACGGCAATCTGGCGCGGCGTTCACTTGAACCAATGGTTCCCTCACGCGAGGAATTCCCGTACACGATCCGCGTTGTTTCAGAAATCATGGAGTCAAACGGCTCTTCTTCAATGGCGTCGGTGTGCGGCGGCACGCTGTGCATGCTTGCAGCAGGCGTGCCGATGAAGAAACCTGTCGCCGGTATTGCAATGGGACTGATTACCGAAGGCGACTCATATGAAAAGTACGCTATTCTGTCTGATATTCTCGGAGAGGAAGATCATTTAGGCGACATGGACTTCAAAGTCGCGGGCACGGCTGACGGTATTACCGGCTTTCAGATGGATATAAAAATAGCCGGTGTTACGACGGAAATCATGCAGAAAGCGCTTGAACAGGCAAAGCGCGGACGTCTGCATATTCTTGGCATTATGAATAAGACTATCAGCAAGCCCGCGCCGAAAATCAGCCAGTATGCGCCGAAAATCGAGACAATGAAAATCGATGTGGATAAAATAGGCGCGCTGATTGGTCCCGGTGGAAAAGTGATAAAAGGCATATCCGCGCAGTTTGGCGTTACAATCAATACCGAAGACGACGGAACGGTTACCATTTACGGCCGCACGAGCAAGGCGACCGACGATGCAAAAGCGGCCGTAAAAGCTATCGTTGATGATCCTGAAGTCGGCACTGTCTATAACGGCACCGTCAAGCGGATTATGGAATTCGGCGCGTTTGTCGAAATCCTTCCGGGAAAAGAAGGGTTGTGCCATATTTCCAAGCTGTCGCGCAAGCGCGTAGAGAAAGTTACCGACGTGATAAAGGAAGGCCAGCAGATTCCGGTAAAACTGCTTGAAATCGACAAAATGGGCCGGCTGAACTTGTCATATATCGATGCGATAGAAGAGGCACAGAAAAAACAATAAGGAATGTCTGTAGTTCATACACAGATTTTGCCAAACAATATTGTGCTGCTGACGGAATCCGATATGGCAGTAAAAACAGCTGCAATCGGGTTCTGGTTTTCGGCAGGCTCACGGTACGAAACAGCAGGCTGCCGCGGCATTACGCACTTTGTTGAACACATGCTGTTCAAGGGAACGGTGCAGCGGACAGCCTTTTCTATTGCCTGCGCGTTTGACAGCATCGGCGGATATGCAAACGCTTTTACCGACCGCGAAGCGGTGTGTACCTATTGCACCGTTCCCGCTGAACATATGCTTGATGCGCTCGATGTGCTGTGCGATATGACAGAGTCATCCGTGTTTGCTGCCGCTGATGTCGAGCGCGAACGGGCAGTAATCCAAAGCGAAATTATTTCTTCTCTCGATGACGCGGAAGAATGTGCGCTTGACGCGGCTGCGGCGGCAGTCTGGCCGCATTCAGGGCTTGCGGCCAGCGTTGCAGGAAGTGCCGATGACGTTGCGGCGCTGTCCCGCGATGCGCTGTATGCATGGTACGAGCGCTTTTTTGTGCGCGGCCCGCTTGTCGTGTGCGTGTCAGGTGCGGCAGATGCGGAGCGCATCGCGGAGCGCCTGGCGCTGATGGGGCGGCATGAGCCATACGCTGCGCCGTCGTTTCCCGTGCCGCAGTGGAAACCGGGGCTGCTGTTTGAAAAGGCGCCGTTTCAGCAGGAACAGCTTTTCGCGCTGTTTGAGCTTCCGTATCCGGTTGACGAGCGCCGTTATTTCGCATATGCGGTGTTTAACGCGCTTGCAGGAGATACGATGAGCAGCCGTCTGTTTCAGCGGCTCCGAGAACAGGATGGCAGCTGCTATACCGTGTACAGTTTTTTGAACTTCTATACCGGCACAGGCTCCTGGTGCGCATACGCTTCCGCGCCGAAAAAAAACACCGCACAGATTGCGCAGGGCTTTTTTGAAGAACTGCGCACGCTGTACACTGAAGCGGTGGAAACACGCATGATATGCGCTGCTGAAATTGAAGCCGCCAAAGAACATGTATGCGGCGAGGAAATCATTCTGTGTGAAGAAGCGGAATACCGCATGAAGCGGCTGCAGCGGTGTTTTTCATTCGGGTTTCCGTTCCGTACGACAGATGAAGCGGTGAGTCTTATCAGAAGTATCTCGGCAGACGAACTGTATGCGGCGGTGCGCGAAATCCTTGTTTTTAACCGCATGGCTTTTATCGTGTACGGCCCCGCGCCGGCACAGCGGACGCGCGTCAAAATCGAACGCTTGTCTGCCGCAACATAGCAGCAGCTGTGCCTCAGCCTGCTCCTGTACAGTTGCCGATTATACCGCATAAAACTTAACGATGTCCGACTGCTGGTGCCTCGCCAGCCGCTTGTCAGTGTCCTGCTGGCTGACGGCAAGTTTCGTGCCATATAAACGGTAAAATTAACATTTGCCGCTGCAGCAGACAGTTTTTGCGAAAGCAAAACTGTGAGCGCAAGCAATAGCTTGCGCGTAAGTGCCTCTTCCTCCCCAGAAAAGCCGAATTACAGAGAAATAACACAGGAAAACAAACGTGCGCACAGCGTAAAAACCAACCCGCAGCGAACTGCAGCGTAAACACCCCGCGGGGATCCGCAAAGAAAAACAAGTCTGCGCACAGCGTAAAAACCAACCCGCAGCGAAATATAAATCTTGCGCCGTGCGTGCTGCAGGCACAGTCAATACCGCCTGTAACGGTATTGACCGTAAGACCGGTATGCGTATATCGTGTGTATCATGAGGCAAAGAAAAAAACAGAATACTGTACAGCGCCGCTCAGCGCGTATTGCAGTCATATTCGCTGCCGCCGCCGTGCTTGCCGCTGCCGCTGCGTGGGCAGTGCTTGCCCGTCCGTTTGATCCGGAAAAAACCTGCACATTGCAGACGCAGGCTGTCGTCCGCGAGGTGGAAATACGGCGTGAGCCGGCGTCAGATATGCTGCTGTATTATCCCGTCTATGAGACAATCGTTGACGGTACAAAATATATTCTGCACCCGGCGTCGGGGTATTCGTTTAATCCTGTGCAGATTGGCGAAGAAATCATGCTTTCCCTTGATCCGGCAAACCCGTTTCATTTTGCGGTAACAAGCGAAATGGGTTTGAGCAGGACGGAGCTGATAACGGGCTGGGCGTTAAGCATCTTAAGCGTGCTGTCGTTCATGAGCTTTGCCGGCTGGCTTTTGCTGCATTACAAAGAATTGCACGGCGCGCCGGAACCTGACGCGGCACAGGCTGCCGCCGCAGCGTCTCTGCCGCCGCAGAATGACGGCGGGAATCAGGCAGTGTTTGATCTTTCCGATATGCCTGACAGGGATTTTTCCGAAAGTGCGTCTGCCGCTGCCGCCGAGGCCGCGGCAAAGAACGGCGGTACGGATAGTGCGGCGGAAGAGCGCGCTGACGTCCAAGCATCCGCGACCGCTTCCGCAGAGGCAGGCTCCGCACAGCTGCTTGCCGCCGCGCGCGCTGCTGAACAGCTCCGTCGCGACATGCTGTATCAGGACGAATATATAACGGAGACAGTTTCCGCAGCGTTCCGTCTCTATGCGGATAATAACCGCTGGACGGAAGGCTTTATGACGACAACGGGCAAGGCGTCGCTTTTTGTACCGTTTAAGCAGGGCATTACAAACGGCGCCGTGTTCACGAGCGTTGAATTTGACGGCGGACGCACGCTGTATGTAGATATTTACCCGCGCGGCAGCGGAGAGCCGCAGATTACTATTGAAGGATTTGGCATACGTCAGGAACACTGCACAAAGCTGATCGAAAAAATCCTTTCAGACCTTGACCGGCTTGAAAGCATCACACTTGCGGATGACTATGCGCTCAGTATTGACTTAAGCGACTGACCGCCCTCGTACCGCAGCCGTGTACCCGCCGCGTCCGCTGCCGTATGGCGGCGCGCGGCGGCACGCATATTACTGATATAACCGCCTGATAAGATACGGCAGCGCTTTTTCAAACTTAACGCCGTACCAGTGGCTTTCATCATCGATAGTCGCATTCATCGATTCTACGACAAAGTCTGCGCCAAGCGCCGCCGCCTGTTCAAGCGTCCAGCCGCGGCAGAGCGCTCCGGCAAACGACGCCGCGTACACGTCGCCCGTGCCGTGCATCGTCTTGTCAATGCGGTCGTTAAAGTAGTAGCTGACCGCATTGCCGTTATAACAGGCGACACCGAGCCTGCCAGGCTCAAAAGTCACGCCGGTGAGCACGACATTTTTGCAGCCGAGGTCGAACAGCTTTTGCAATAAGTCTTCTATATACGCTTTATCGTAATCGCCGCCGTTCCGGTTGTCTCCTGCGTACGGTATGCCGAGCAAAAACGATGCTTCCGTCAGATTGGGCAGTATCACGTCGGCTCCCGCACAGAGTCTTGTCATTTCCTGCGGGAATGAATCGTCAAACCCCGCGTATAGTTTGCCGTTATCCGCCATCACCGGATCTACAATGCGGAGCGCGCCGGGCCGCGCCGTTTGCTGCATAATGTCAAGGATAATGGGTATCTGTGCTTTGCTGACATATCCGGTATAAAAGGCGTCAAAGGTGATGTGCTCTTTTTTCCAGTGCGCCAATATCGCTTCCATATCTCCGGTAAGATCGCGGAACGTGTAGCCGGAAAAACCTCCCGTATGCGTTGACAGCACTGAACTGGGCAGCACCGCCGTTTCTATGCCGCACGCGGAAATGACCGGCAGCGCCACCGTCAGCGAACACTGGCCGACGCAGGAAATGTCTTGAATCGTTAAGAGTCTTTTATCCATACCTAATACCTCCTGAAATCAGCATACACGAAAAGCGTTCTTTTTGCATACTAAGTATTATGCCAAAGCAGCGCCTGCGTGCTATTCCGCCGCCGCGTGAAAACGTCGTTTCTTGCAGAGAGCCCTTGTTTTCTACTGAATAATCAATGCCAGTATCCGATATATAAAATATGAGTACAGATTTTGAAACAGCGTTAACTGCCGCTGTACAGGAAAAACACACGTACTGTGAAAACACCCTGCTTCCTCAGATACTGGAAAACTACCGCGGTCTGCACAGCTGCGCTTCAAATTTGCTGAGTATCCTTGAGAAAAAAGGGCTTATTGTTCCTGATCCGTACCGTCTTGATAAAAAAATTCCTGATATTATAGTGCCCGACTCCGGTTCGTTTAATGAACAGGAACGTGCGAAAGAAATGGGCATACGGCTTTCGGATTTTGAACGCATACTTGATTTTATCAGCAACACATTCAAGCTTTCGATAAAGACGCTGACAATGGAGCGGATTAAAAAACTGCTGGCGCTGAACAATACGTTTGTATGGGGTTCTCTGACGCCGAACCACACTAAGCCGAACTCGCAGGGCCTCGGCGTGATTATTCAGAACGTGCTGCAGGGCAAGGACGTGCTGACCAAGAGTATGGTTACCGATATTCTGAGCAATGCGTCAAAATATACGACGAAAATAAACGCCTGCCTTAAAGAAGTAACCGATTTTCAGCGGGAATATTACAAGTACACCATCCGGCAGAACATACTGCCCAAGCTTGCCATAGATTCCGCGCAGGCGGAACGCAATCTTGACGGCACGGTGCAGCAGATAAAAAAGGCGATGATTACGGCCGACCGCAAACAGGTAATATACACGGAACTTGTCGGCGAGCTGGTAAACGAGCTGTACGGGCCGCAGAAAGAAGCGGCGCAGCAGGCGGCATTGGAGCGGCTCAAGACGGCTGCGCCTGAAGCAGAACAGAAAAAAGTACCGAAAGTGAATACCCGTGCGCTGATTATGGACGCGGTGCGTATTTTTTCCGGTATCGCTCCGCAGCTTGAAACGATAAACGCCAAGATTATCGAAAACAAAAATATCCTCGCAAGCGAGCACAATACATTCTGGGACAAAATCAAGGCGGCGTTCCGCAAGGCATTTAATATTGCCGAAAAGCCGGTGCAGTATGATTTGACGATAACCGATTCGGTAACGCAGGTGCAGCGGCATGAACTGCTTGATGTTCAGTCGTTTGTGGATGATATAAACAGGCGCATCCATCTGTATGCGTCGTTTTCCTCGCCCGATCTGCCCGGTTATCAGAAAATGCTTAAAGTGTCAGAGCAGGATATCTGTGAATTTCTTGCAAAGCACCTGACTGACTGCCACCGCATTATGGTCAGGCTCACGGCGCTTGATACGTACTTTAAAACAACGGCAAATCCGCAGAACAAGCCGCGCATAAAAGGAATGAAAATAGAATTGACGGCGCTAAAAAACACGCTCATTAAAAGCAATCAGTACAAGGCGGAATATACTTCTTATATAGAAGAACAGCGTCAAATGCGGCAGTTGGGAATCCTCAGTGATGGCGAATAAATACACGGTATATCGGCATATCGCCCTGTGCGTGCTGGCGGCGGTGTGCTGCGGTATGGCGGCAGCGCGCCAGACAGCTGACAGCAAACCAGACGCAGCATTGCAGCGTGAATTAACGATTATCGACAGCGTGTACGCATACGATCTTAACCCGCATACGGCAAACTACGCCGCTGAAGCGCAGATTCTCGGCAATCTCTACGAAGGGCTTTTTTCGTATGATCCGGTTACGCTTGAACCGGTGCCGGCGCTTGCGCAATCCTATACTGTTTCGCGCAGCAGGCTGCGCTGGATATTCACGATACGGGAAGGCGCGGCGTTCAGCAGCGGCGAACCGATAACGGCAGAATCCGTCCGCGATTCATGGCTTTCGCTGCTTGCCCCTGACGCCCACACGCCGTTCGCCTCGCTGCTTGACTGCGTGAGCGGCGCGCGGGAGTACCGCAGCGGTACGGGCTCGCGCGATGATGTGGGCATCACGGCGCGTGCCGACAACACGCTTGCCGTTGTGCTTACGGAGCCGACTGAGCATCTGCCGCAGATTTTGTGCCATCACGCGTTTTCAGTCGTGTCGCCCGAACAGGGCGTATACAGCGGCGCGTATGTGCTTATCGAACGTAGCGAACATGACATTCGGCTGAAAAAAAACGAATACTACTGGGACGCCGCCAATACGGCGATACCGGCAGTGCATATCACGCAGTCCGACGATCTGTCTGAAAACACATTCCGGTTTAACACAGGCGCGGTGCAGTGGGTAATCGGCGCCGCGAACGCGCAGGAAATCCTTGACCGTGAAGCCGTGCAGCTTGCCGCGCAGTTTGCGACCGAGTATCTGTTTTTTAAGGCAAACCGGTTCCCGTGGGATCGCAGCGATTTCAGAAATGCGCTGCTCGCCGCGGTGCCGTGGGACGTGCTGCGCGGCAGCGCGCTGGTGCCGGCGCAAACCTTTATCTACCCGCTTGCCGGTTATCCGGCAGGTCCGGGCTTTACGCAGTATGATCTTGAAGATGCGCGTATGCAGCTTGCCGCGGCAAAAAAGGCTGCGGGGCTTGAGCCTGACTGCCGGCTTGAACTCGTGTTCGCAATTCCCGACGGAGAGTACATGCAGCAGCAGGCCGAGATT
>DXHG01000113.1 GCA_019113455.1 Candidatus Treponema faecavium
ATCGCAGCGCGCACACGATGCCATCACGCTGACATTCGCATTTCCGCAGCAGATATTGAACGCGACAGCCGCCGTGACGCTGCAGTCCGTCTGAGCCGCGCCTTCTGCGACAATGCCGTTATCCGCGCAGAACACGGCAAGCGCACGTTTGTCCAGGCGGGGAACGGCACTGCGCTGCGCCGCGCAGATACGTGTAATCGCCGTCTCAAGCAGGCCGAGGCTGCCGACAGGCTTTGCAATACTATTCCACCTGCGCTGTGCCGCAGCCGCAGCAGCATCGTCAGCAGGCAATATCCGCAGACAGCACGCTGCAAGCGAACTGTTCACTCATACCCCCTCCATAGCGATTTTCTGTGAACCTTTGCTTTGTACATAGCCGCGTCGGCATTCTGCTGCAATACGTCAAAAGAAAAATTATCCGCCGTATCCTGAGTCGCACAGCCGATAGACATACCCCGCTCAAAATCGAAATCACCTTTCGGAAGCACAACATTCTGTTCTATTTTTTCGATCAGTTTTTCCGCCTGCAGCTGCGTCGTGTGCAGCAGGAATACGAGGAATTCATCGCCGCCAAGACGGAAAATAAGATCGCTTTTGCGCAAATTCTGAAAAAGAGCCGAACAGCACGATACGATATACTCATCTCCCGCCTGATGTCCGTAGTTATCATTCACTTTTTTCAGATTATCAATGTCGCACATCATCAGCGAGAACGGAAATACCGGAGAAGACTCAAACAGCGAGCGTCTGATCTCATAATAATACCGCGTATACGCTCCGGTAAGCACATCTCTGAACGCAAATTCCTCAAGCGAAACAAGCAGCCTGTTTACTTTCGTGATATTGGTAAACAGGAGCAGACTGCCAAGCGGTTTGTTCTTGCGCGACACGAGCACTTTTGATTCCACATAATAGATAATGCCGCCAAGATTGTCCTGCAGCAAAAACACATCGGAGACAGACTCATCCTCGTTCTGTTTCAGCACATATACCGGCAGCGTCCGCTTAGTAAACAGCTCATACAGCGCATCAGACGACAGCAGCGTATAGTCGGACACGCCATGAGCGCGCAGGATATGCTGACCGCCCGCGTTCTTGAACACAATGGAGCCGGATGTATCGACAATGAACAGCGGTATAGGAAACATATCTTCTATATAATCGCTGCACATGGAAATCATCTGCTCTATCTTGTCAAAACGGATGCCGGTATACACCGCCAGCACGCAAATCAGATGCGACAGGCCAGAAAGAACAATAGAAAAGACCGTGTAATACATCGTCGTCGTTACAATAATATTGATGCCGATAAGCACCACGCAGACCACAAAAAGAAATAAAAAGTGCGCGCGGTCGTCAACGCTTTTTTTGCGTATTTTCTGTACAAACAGCAAAAACCCGATAATGCACACACTGTAACTGTATACCAGATGCACATAAAACCACGGCCCGGGATATTCGGGAACAATGCGCGCCGGATCCCGCACAAAGATATAGATATACGATATCATGAAGTCCTGAAACCAGTACGTCGCTGAAAACAGCGCGGTCAGGCTCGGAACAACAAACAGCAGTAAAGAAAAGCGTATGGTATTTTTCTCAGGATACGCATACTTAAAACACAGCAGAAAAAAGAAAACCGCGGCAAACGAATTAGCCGCATACATCAATGAATTAAAAAAGGCGGCGATATTCGGATCGTAAGTAAGCAGATACCCCGCATAAAACGTGTCCCACAATCCCATACACAAAAGGAACGCCTGCAAATACACATATATGCTATTATATCGCTTATGACGTTCGCACAGTATCGCTAATATCAGTGCCGTCAGTGCGACGCAGCCGCGTATAACGGCATTAACTACTTCACCATTCAAGTACACAACCGCAACCTTTTGAGATTTGACGCGTATTATTAAATTAAGAATAAAAAACAGGCTCACGACCTGCTTTATCCGGACCCTACTGCTGCAGTAAAAACAGATATGTGCAGCTTTCTGACAAAGCCAGAAAGCTGCACACCCTAAACACTAATGCGCTCCGCTACTGTTACAGCCCCTCATCTACAACGACTTCTTCATCAGCCGCATCCACGACATCAGCTGTTGTGTCTTCTGTTGTCGTGCTCAGTGCAGCCGGTTCAGCAGCGGCTTCGTCTGTCACGGCAGTATCAGCCGGAACAGTCGTATCTTCTGCGGGAGCAGCCGCGGCAGCCTGGATCGCTTCGTCAGTACCGCATACAACGGTCGGCACCGGCAGCACCAGATTTGTCGAGAACTGCAGTTCCACAATCTCGCCCTTGTTGTCAAGGTTGTCTACCGCATACGCACGCACGCTGCAGGAATCAACGCCGGCGGCAGGCAGGAGCACTTCCTGATACCGCGCGAAATCAGCGCCGTTTACAGATACGTAGATATCTTTTACGCCGGACAGATCATCCGTCGCAGCGACAGAAATTTCGGTTGTCGGATTTACATAGTTAACGCCGTTGATAACAAGCGGTTCGGTGCTCAGCGTAATTTCGGCAGTGGGGCCAACGTTATCGTTTACGACAGACACGGAAGAAGCGGCACTTGTATTGCCCACGCGGTCAACCGCGTAGAAAGACAGCGCGACATCGCCGTCAGCAACATTGCCCATCGGCAGCACGCCGGTATACACCAGATCGGTTTCTTCGCCGCCGTTAACGCTCACATACACGTGTTCCGTTCCGGAACCGGCATCTTCGCCAAATACGCGGACGCTCGTTTTCTGCGTAACATAGGTAACGCCGTTTGCGTCAGCATATACCGGACCGTTGAGCATATACTTTACAACAGGAGCAGTGCCGTCAACTACCGCTGTGTAGAGCTGCATGTTCGATACTTCGCCCCATGCGTTTCTTGTGCCGTAATTGATGGAAACGGTACCTTCTTCGGTCAGCTCAACCGGCGCCGTATAGTCGGTAAGCTCGCCTGAATTGTAGGAATACACGATTGTGCCCGCTCCCTCAGGAATCGCATCAGCGCTGATCGACACTTTTGATCCGAGCGGCACATAGTCTGTTTTTCCGTCGTTCCATGTCTTATACGCAGTTTCCTGAGCACCGGCTGCTGATGCAATCAATGCAGCGGCGGCGATCCATCCCATCACTTTCTTCATAAAAAACCTCCAACGAAGAAATAAAACTCTATTGAAAAGTATAAACCATGTTTTCAAAAATTTAAATACCTGTGTGCGCAAATATCATAATAAAAATACAGTTTTTGCCGATAATTTAAAGTTATTTATGTTATTTATACGGAAGCGGGCGGTACATTTCCCGACGGCAAAATGTATATTTGCCATTTATCAGACATGAATTTTGCCGATGGCCAGCG
>DXHG01000114.1 GCA_019113455.1 Candidatus Treponema faecavium
TTTAAGCTGCCGTCCGGTCAGCAGCGACGGTGTGCCTCCGCCGATGTATACCGTAGAAAGCGGAGACAAAAGCCCGCGCTCCGCTATATCGCGCAGCTCAGCGATGCAGGCAGCCACATATTCATCAGGAACTGTACCGCGCGGCTCAGAGTAAAAATCACAGTATGTGCATTTTGCGTGGCAGAACGGAATGTGAATATAGAGCGATGAACAGGGCGCGCAGTGCGCAGGAGCATACAGCGCTGCCTCGTACGGTGCGGCCATGTGCGTTCAGGTTATTTAATGCCGAAACAGCTGAACGGAAAATAACAGAAAAACGCTTTACCGCGTATGCTGCCGCTGTCTACCGTGCCCCAGATGCGGGAATCAGCACTCGACGTCCGATTATCAGAGAGCACAAAGTACTCTCCGCTTTGCAGCGTGAACTCCGCCATATCGCTGCATACGCCGATATTCGTGTCCCAGCCGTCAGGCAGTTCATCAAGATACACATCGTATTCTTTGCTAATCACTTCAAACTCGGTAAGAAAATGTGTCTGCCCTTCCGGCCTGATATACATGACAAAATCGCGCATGTACAGCGTGTCTCCCGGCATTCCCACAACACGGCGCACGCAGGGCTTTTCGGTCATGAGCGAGGAGCTCGTAAACGGAAACAGCTTTTGAAACGTGAAAAACGACACAAACGCGTCGCCAAGCCGCGCAGTCGGCGTCTTTTTATCAGAAGAAAGCGAATCGAGCAGCACCATGTCGCCGCGGGATATGCGGCCGAGCGCAATGGAATCTTCTCCGCGCACGAGCGGCGTTACCAAAAGCGAGCTGCGTTCGGCAAGGCTTGGCAGCATTGAAATCGAATTGGTCGATACGGGAAACACAATAAACCGCAAGAAAGCCGTTACAATGACAAACACCGCAAGGATAATACCTGAGACACGGAGTATTTTCCGCTGCAGCGCAAGCCGTTCGGCATATGAATTCTTATAGAGATTGCTTTCCATATTTTGTATATTATACTGCAAGCTGGCATCAGATACAATGAGGAGGAGGGATTCTGTAAAAGCACGCGGGCAACATGTTTACCCATACGTGCAAACTGAACAATTCGCCGCTGGCAAACCACGTGCGGCATATGCGTGCAGCACGGGCAGCAGTATGCAGGGGACATACCGCTGCTCATTTGTTTCCTCATGTCTCTGCAAAAACGTTTTCTTGCAGTTAATCTCGCGCCGCAGTTTTGACACCCGAGGCTGAACCGAAAATTAACATCAGCCTGATTTTTCAGGGCTGGGTTACTGCGCGCCCTCATTCCCGACAATGTGCGCCGCTTCGCTCACGGTAAAAAATTCTTCCATAATTTTTGCGGTTTGCTTGACTTTTGTGTCGCCCAAAGGTGTACCGTCATCATACCACGGACATCCATTCGTGTAAACCAAACCCGCCTTTACGGGAAAATCTGGAGGTATATCGATGAAAAAGATTTCATTTTTTTTTGCTGGCGCGTCGCTGTCAGTTATGGCGTTTTCGGGCTGTGCGCTTAACTATGATTTTACGGCAATGTCGTATGCATCAGGCGGCGACGTCATTGAACATATTTCCGTTGACGTGCGCGACCGCGACGTGCGGATTGAGGTTTCAAACGACAATCAGGTGCATATCGATTATTTTAACAGCGACGAGGAATATTTAAGCATTAGCCGTTCCGGCACAATACTTACGGCACAGTTGCAGTACGATAAAAACTGGACGGATTATATCGGAACAAAAAAGTCTTCGTCCGATGACAGAAAAATAACCATCCGTATTCCGAACAGCACAATATATTCGCTTTCCGTAAATACCACAAACGAAAACATTACAGTGAACAGCGTGCATGTTCTTGACAGCATGAGCCTTGATTCCAACGGCGGAGACGTAGTCTGCAACAGCGCCGGTGCAGAAAAGTCAATCAGCCTCACATCGAAAAACGGCGACATACGGGGGACAATTGCAGGCAGCAAGGCTGATTTTGCAATTTCGTGCTCAATAAAAAAAGGCGAAAGCAATTTAAAGGACACAAGCGGCGGTCCAAAGACGCTGTCTGTAAACTGCAATAACGGGGATATCAAACTCTCCTTTGAGTCGTAATCCCGGTACGAAAAAATACACAGGCGGCGAGAAACAGACCGTTGTACGCGCCGCCTGCAATAAATTATTTTCCAACTTTAAAAAAGTGTGCTACACTGTATATATGCCTTTATCACGAATAGTATCTTCACACGACATACCGCAGTTTATTTTCTGCGGCAACACTATTCTTACCGGCGCAAAAGAAAACGCGCTTTTACCGGATGCGGAGGTGAGCGCGCGCTGCATCGAGTTTCAGGTAGCGGAAGACTGGTTTACCGATACGGATCACCGCTACACCGCGCTCATGCTCGAAAACGGCACGCCGCCCATACCGCCTGATACGCGCTGGATTCCGCTCAGGCAGTTTTTTGCTGAACAGCCGGAAGCGCTTGCAAGTCTTGCGGCGCGGGCGCACGGACTGCTTGCATGGCGGCACACGTACCGCTACTGTCCAAGCTGCGGCGCTCCGCTCCGCGATGACGCCGATGAAACGGCGCGCGTCTGTATCAAATGCGAACGCACGCAGTTTCCCGTTTTGGAACCGGCGGTTATCGTGATTGTGCGCAAGGCGGGAAGGATTCTTTTGGCGCGGCACAGGCAGCGCAATACCAATATCTACACCTGTCTTGCAGGATACGTTGAACACGGAGAAACGCTTGAACAGTGCGTGTATCGCGAAGTAAAAGAAGAAACGGGAATAGAGGTAACTAATATCACGTACCGCATGAGCCAGAGCTGGCCGTTTCCCGATCAGCTCATGGTCGGCTTCAGCGCGGAATGGCAGCGCGGCGAACTCTGCGTGCAGCCAAACGAGATTCAGGAAGCGGCGTGGTTTGACCCTGACCGGCTCCCGGATATTCCGGCTCCCGGCTCGCTTGCCTACCGCCTTATCACCGGCCGGTAAGAAACGCGCTGCCGCCTGCGATACAGCGGCCGTGCAGTCTGTCTGTGCGGCTTACGCGCGGTTACGAAAAGTGTTCCAAACCGGTAAAATCGAGCGTCGCGAAATAATCATCGATTGTTTCGCGGCGGCGTATCTGCATCACAGAGCCGTCTTCGCGCAGCAGGAGTTCGCCGCAGCGCAGCTTGGCGTTGTAATTGAATCCCATCGCGCGCCCGTGCGCTCCCGCGTCGTGAATGATAAGCAGGTCGCCGCGATTAATGCGCGGCAGTGCGCGCTGCACGGCGAATTTATCGCAGTTCTCGCACAGAGAGCCCACTATGTCATACACATGATCTTTTGCCTCATGTTCTTTTCCCGCCACCGTCACTTCATGATATGCCCCGTACATGCCAGGGCGCATTAAATCAGCCATGCTCGCGTCAACGCCGATATATTCACGGTAAATATGCTTTTCGTGCAGCGCGCGCGTTACGAGCCAGCCGTACGGGCCGGTTATCGGGCGGCCGCATTCCCACCTGATAGAAAGCGGGTCAAGACCGGCGGGCACAATGATGCGGTCATACACAGCGCGGATTCCGTGCGCAAGATACTCGTAATCAATAGCCTGCTGTTCCGGCCGGTACGGGATGCCGATACCGCCGCCCAAATCAACAAACTCAATGCGCACGCCGTCTTTTTCCTGCAGATCAGCGGCCAACTTGAACAGCATCTCAGCCGTGTCAATAAAATACGCAGGGTTCAGCTCATTTGAGGCGACCATCGTGTGCAGGCCGAAACGCTGTACCCCAAGGCTCGCGCACCGCGCGTACGCTTCGATAATCTGCTCGTACGTAAGACCGTATTTTGCTTCTTCGGGCTTGCCGATAATCGCATTGCCGTCTTTGAGCGGGCCGGGGTTATACCGAAAACAGATAAGTTCCGGCAGCGCGCCGAGCGTCTCCGCCACAAAGTCGATATGCGTTATATCATCCAGATTCAGTATTGCACCAAGCAGATTTGCGTAAATATACTCCTGCGCGGGCGTCTCGTTTGACGTAAACATCACATACTCGCCGGTCATGCCTGACTGTTCGGCAAGAATCAGCTCCGGCAGGCTTGAACAGTCGGCGCCGCAGCCTTCGCTTGCAAGTATCTTCAATATATATGGGTTGGGACACGCCTTTACCGCAAAATACTCTCTGAATGAAGAGAAAATCGAAAACGCCTGCGTGAACCTCCGGATATGCGCGCGGATAGCAGCCTCGTCATAGAGATAAAACGGCGTTCCGTACTGTTCGGCAAGGCGCTCAAGCGCCTGTGTTGAAATCGGGAAAGTTTTTTCTGCCATATATATACCTAGTACAGCCCGTCAAAAAATCCTTTCGCCTTGAGGAGCTCCGCGTTCAGGATACCGCCTAGAGCCGCGCCGCGCTTTGTATTATGCGACAGCGCGACAAATCTGATGTCAAACACCGGACAGGGTCTGAGCCGTCCGACGGTTACCGCCATTCCCTTGTCGGCGTCGCGGTCGCGGCGCGGCTGCGGGCGGTTTTCTTCATGACGCACGATAATGGGCGAGAGCGGCGCTGACGGCAGTGAAAGTTCCTGCGGAAGCGCGCGGAACGACGTCCACACGCGTTCAATCTCGGCAAGCGCCGGTTTCTTTTCGTCAGGCAGATCAAACTCAAGACTCACGCACGCGGTGTGGCCGTCTATAACCGGCACGCGGTTGCAGTGAGCGGCGACAACAGGCGCGCGCGCGGCTTCGATTCTGCCGTCTTTGACCGAACCGAGTATCTTTAATACTTCTTTTTCCGTCTTTTCTTCTTCGCCGCTGATAAACGGAACGATATTGTCTATCATGTCAAAGCTCGGCACGCCCGGGTATCCGGCGCCGGATACCGCCTGCAGCGTCGTTACAATCATGCGCTTGACAGGGTACCCCGCCCGCTCAAGCGCAAACAGCGGAATCATATACGACTGCAAAGAACAGTTCGGCTTTACCGCGATAAAGCCTTTGTCCCAGCCATGGTGCTTTTTCTGTTCTGCGATGACGGCCAGGTGTTCCGGATTTATTTCAGGGATGAGCATCGGCACGTCGTCCGTCCAGCGGTTTGCAGACGCGTTTGACACAACCGGAATACCGGCGCCGGCATAGGCCGCCTCAAGCGCTTTTATCGACTCTTTATCCATCTCAAGGGCACTGAACACAAACGCGCATTTGCCCGCAGCCGCTGACACATCGTTTGCATCGCCGACGATGAGCTCCGACACGCCGGCAGGAATATCGGAACCGATAAGCCAGCGATTCTGCACGGCCTCGCAGTACGGCTTGCCCGCAGACCGCGGACTGGCAGCGACATATGCAACTTCAAACCACGGATGATCCGCAAGCAGGTAAATATACCGCTGCCCCACCATGCCGGTTGCACCAAGCACGCCGACAGGAATCTTCTTTTGCATACTCATACACTCCCCCGTATTTTACCACAGACCGCTTTCTTTCATCGCGTCTTCAATGATTTTTCTGCTTTCAGGCAGCACCGGCACCAGCGGAAGACGCAAACCTCCGGACGGAAGCCCCTTGCACGAAAGCGCGTATTTAATCGGGCACGGGTTTGTTTCAACAAAAGCCGCTTTCATAAACGGCAGAAGCCGGTAATGCAGCGCGCGCGCGCGTTCCATATCGCCGTTTAAAGCGGCGTTCGTCATTTCCGTCATTTCAGCAGGCGCAAGATTTGACACGACGGAAATAACGCCGTCGCCCCCAAGCGCCGTCAGCGCAAGCGTCAGCGAATCATCCCCTGACAGCACCGAAAAATCAGGATGCCGGCTCTGCACCTGCGCAATCACATCCATCATCTGAGAAACGCTGCCGCTCGCCTCTTTTACGCCGGCAATATTCGGCAGTTCTGCGATGCGCGCCAAAAGCGGCACGGATATATTTTTCCCCGTTCTTCCGGCAATGTTATATACGATAATCGGTATGCCGACGCAGGCAGCGGCTTCAAAATGACGCAGAATACCTTCGTCAGACGGTTTATTGTAATACGGCGTAACAACAAGCGCATAATCGGCGCCCAGCGCCTTTGCCCGCGAAACATACCGCACCGCGTCGCGCGTGGAGTTGCTGCCCGCTCCCAGAATAACGGGAACCTTGCGCTCCGTATACGCTGCGCACTCGGCTATTGCAATCTCTGCAAGCCTGTCTTCTTCATCTTCCGTAAGCGTGGGCGTTTCGCCGGTTGTACCCAGCGGCACCAGCCCTGAAATACCTGATTTCAGCTGAAACCGCACCAGCTCGCGAAATCCGTCATAATCAACCGAGCCGACCGCAGTCATCGGTGTAATCAGCGCGGTAAAAGCGCCGCGAAGCCTTGCCATATGCACCTCCGTCTAAAGCAACTATCACTATATCGGATAGCCGCCTGTTATGCAATATTTACGCCGCTGCAAGTTCATGCAGCGGCATTTACTTTGCATG
>DXHG01000012.1 GCA_019113455.1 Candidatus Treponema faecavium
ATTTTTATTTGCCATTTATCAGACATGAATTTTGCCGATGGCCAGCGGCGCACTTGCCGACGGCAAATTTTCAGTTTGCCGTCGGCAAAGTAAAAGTTTGCCGATTGCAAGTGTCTCGCTGGCCGACGGCAAAATTCGTACCGGATAAACGGCAAAATAAAATTTTGCCACTGGCAAATTCTTATTTTTTTTACCGGCAAATTTCTGCGGCAAATCTCGTACCGCCCGTTCAGCGCGCGTACCCTTGACCGAAACTGCATTTCTTCAATAGTATAGCGTCATGAACCGCGCTGTATTTGCCGGATCGTTTGATCCGCCCACATTCGGACACCTCAATATCATTGAACGCTCACGCAGTATTTTTGAAGAAGTGCTCGTCGTTATTGCCGTAAACCGCAGCAAGCAGTATCTGTTTACCGAGTACGAGCGTTTTGCCCTCCTTGCCGAAATGATAAAAAAATGGGACAACGTTTCTGTGCACCTGTGGGAGGGGCTCATAGTCGATTTCGCGCGGGAACACCACGCGCAGGTGCTGCTGCGGGGCATCAGGAACATGAGCGATTTTTCGTATGAGTTCGATCTTTCTCTCATGAACCGAGGGCTTGATTCCGGCATAGAAACGCTTTTTATGCCGACGGAACCGCGTTTTTTTGTGCTCAAGTCAAGCTCAATAAAGGAACTCGCATCTTTTGGCGGCGATTTGTCGCACATGGTGCCGGAACAGGTTGCGCGCGCGCTCACCTGCAAGCTGCAAAAGCGGTAAACCGCGCATCTCGCGTGTTTTCCTGTTTTTTCTCTGTTTTTTATTTGACAAAAAACAGGAAAATGTTATAATACATTGACAAGCAGGGCAAAGATGTTGTATGCTAAACCGCGTTATATCTAACGGAATATATTTATAGCGAGGTTAATATATGGCAGTACCCAGAGCTAAAACATCCAAAGCTCGCACACGCAGACGCCAGGGCATTAATATGAGATTACATGCTCCGCATCTGATTGAATGTGCGAACTGCGGCAATTTAACGATGCAGCACCGCGTATGCCCCAAGTGCGGGTTTTACAAGGGCCGGCAAGTAATTATACCTGAAAGCAACTAAAGGAGAACTGAAATGGCAGAAGACGCACTGTTTGAACAGATTCGCAAACTGATTGCGGAAAAGCTCGAGATTGAAGAAGACAAAATCACGATGGATTCTTCTTTCCGCCAGGATCTGGGCGCTGACAGCCTGGATACGTATGAACTGGTTTACGCGATTGAAGAAGAGATGGGCGTAAGCATCCCGGATGACACGGCAAACCAGTTTGAAACGGTTGCGGACGCGTACAACTTCATTAAATCAGAAAAAGAAAAGGCATAAGTGCCGTCACTGCGCGGGAATATTCTATTATATAGTATATTCCCGCAATAAAAAAACGCGGTCTTGAGAGAGCGCGTTTTTTTATTGCAATTTTGTTCAGCATATCTAGTTATCTGCGATATGAAACAAAAATCGTTTACTGCAGAACCGTGCGGCGCGCTTTTACCGGAACGCGCGGCAGTTCTTGCCGGTTTATGCAGCAGCCTGCATATAACGTTTCATAATGTGAGCCTGCTTGATCTGGCACTGCACCACCGGTCTTTTTGTCATGAAAAACAGCATGACGCAGGCAACAATGAACGGCTTGAGTTTCTCGGCGACGCGGTGCTCGGCATGGCGACAGCTTCATATCTGTACACGGCGATGGCAGACAGACCTGAAGGCGATCTTGCAAAGATAAAATCGATTGTCGTGTCTGAAATGACGCTCGCCCCTATCGCGCTTGCAGCCGGTATTGACCGCTGTCTGCGTTTGGGAAACGGAGAAGAGCGTTCTGGCGGGCGGCAAAAAAAAGCGATTCTTGCTGACGCGCTCGAAGCCATTATCGGCGCGTATTACCTTGACGCGGGGTATGCGCAGGCGGAAGCGTTTGTGCTCTCGATAATCATCCCCGAAATAGAAAAAGTGCTCCAGAACAAACACCAGAAAAATTACAAAACGCTTTTGCAGGAACTCTATCAAAAACAGAGCAAGGCATGTCCGGTATACACGACTGAAAAACAGAGCGGCCCCGACCACGACATGACATTTTGGGTGAGCGTAACAGTCGGCACACACACATACGGTCCCGCCAAAGGAAAAAACAAGAAGGAGGCGGAACAGGCGGCGGCGCACATTGCCTACCAGGCGCTTTGCGCACAGCTCTGTCTGCCGCCGGAACACTAGACATATCTGTTAAAACGATTATATATATGTTATTGCACAAAAAAGTATTTGACAAAGCCGCCTATCGGTCATAAGATAACAGTAATTATGATAAAAAAAATCAGCTTACTAACCAGTTTACTCGCTGCTCTTATACTTGTATCATGCTGTTCACCACAAGAGACAAATGACACAGACTTTGCTTCCGCTTCTGCCGAGACTGTGCAGCCAGCGCCCGAACCTGTTCCCGCTCCAGAGCCGGAATCCGCGCCTGTCCCTGAACCGCTGCCTGCGCCTGAATCGGAATCCGCGCCTGAACCGGAGCCGATACCCGAACCGGTGCCGATACCCGAACCGGTGCCTGAGGAAGAACCGGCGCCCGCACCAATGCCGGAGCCTGCCCTTGAGCCCGCGGCGCCGGAGCCTGAACCTGTCCCCGTGCCGGAGCCACTGCCTGAACCTGCACCGACGCCTGAACCTGTGCCAGCGCCGGAACACGCCGTTGAACCTCCCGCGGTCGAACCGAGTCCGCAGCCGCCTGCTGAGCATGAATCAACCGAATATAACCGCGCGATAAGCACGCTGTCGGAAGAAGATTCCGTCAGCGAAGACACTTTTGAAGAAGATAAAAAAGAAATCATGAGAATCATCGGCGAGCTTACACAAATCATGCAGAACAGGGACTTTGCCCGCTGGGTAGAATACCTCACGCCGGAATCACGCGCATACTGGAGCAATCCGCGGAATCTCAGAGAAGTTTCACGCAAACTCCCTATGAAGAATTTTACGCTGAGAAATCTTGAAGACTATTTTAAATACGTGTTTATTCCTTCACGTCAGGGAAGGCGCATAGATGAGATACGCTACCTGTCGAGCAGCCTTATAAAGGCGGTGCAGGTGCAGAATAATGTTGATATCGTTTTCTATTATTTCAGCAAGCGCGGCGGCAACTGGCTGCTTAATATAAATCCGTAGCAGCAAAAAAATCAGGCCGCGCCGCCGTTTTTGCAAGCGCAATATTTTCGTTGATTTTTCTATCATATTGAATTATACTGCTTACTATAAGTTGTATAGGAGGCTTATGTAATGAAAATTTCCAAGTTAGCTGCAGTGCTGATGATCAGTTCGGCTGCGTTAAGCGGTTTTGCGCAGACGGAAACGGCAGAGGAGCAGCAGTCAACAAGTTCTGATATTACTGTTGAAGATGAATATCTGAGCAGTATGGAAGACCTGATTGTTACAGAACTTGCGTTTGCTCCGGACAGAGACACCAAGCTCGTTGCGCTTCAGTATCTGGAGGATGCAGTAAATCAAGGTTCTATTTCTCCCAACATGCAGACGGCGCTTAACGCGCTCGCAGGAGAAGGAGTCCTTTCGCAAACCCGTGAGAACGGACGCCTGGTCAACAACTTTCCCGATATTCGCGCGCGCGCCTGCGAGCTGCTCGGCATGGTAGCGACAGAAGAATCAAAAAATCTGCTTGTTGATATTGTGCTTGCCGATAACGAGCCGATGGTAATTTCAGCCGCTATCCGCAGCTTGGGCGATATTGGCATGAATGAAAACGATGAAGTTGTCAATACCATTGCGTGGGCGCAAAAACGCAACGCAGTGCTCAACCCGACGAGCAGTCTGGCACATGAGGTGCTTGTTGCCTATGAAAAGCTGCTGCCTACTATTGAAGACAAATCGCCGGTTATCCAGTCTATAGCGTCTATCGCTACAAATTACCGGTATATTACGCCGGTACGCACGATGGCACAAGCGCTGCTTAAGAAGATTTCAACATCTGACTCCAATTCTTCAGAACAGCAGAACACTCAGCAGCAGGAAGCCGCTGCTGAAACCGAGACTCCGGCAGAAGGTATGTAAGCATAAAAAAGACTGCATATCACCTATGCAGTCTTTTTTATTACACGTATCTGTTTTCGAGAGATACAGGATTCGAACCTGCCACCTTCGCCTCCGGAGGGCGACGCTCTATCCAAATGAGCTAATCTCTCAAACGATGCGTTATCGTATATAAAAAATGTTTTTCTGTCAAGATATGCAAAAAGGAGCGCGTTTATCATATGGAACCTATAATTTTAGCATCATCGTCTCCGCGGCGGCAGGAACTGCTTAAAATGCTTGGTATTCCGTTTAAAGTCATACTTCCTGAAATAGACGAAACACCTCCGGCCGGTTTGCCTGCACTGCAAGTGCCGGTATATATCGCTGAACAAAAAGTACAGGCGGTGCTGCGGGCAATTCCTGAAGGCCAGTCAGTTACCTGGATACTTGCAGCCGATACCTTGATCGTTCTTGGCGATGAGCTTATTGGGAAACCAGCGGACAGCGAACAGGCGGCTGATTTTCTGCGAAAGTTTTCAGGAACTACCCATGTTGCTGCTACTGCGGTAACACTTTATAACCATCAGTCAAAGAAAAAAGAGTCGCGTCTTATAACAACCGAAGTTACGTTTGCCCCGCTCAGTGAAACTGAAATTAACTGGTACATTGAAACGGGTGAGTGGCATAATGCGGCCGGCGGATATCGGCTGCAGGGGCTTGCAGGCTGTTTTATCAGCCGCATAAACGGTTCATGCACGGGAGTCATCGGCTTGCCTATTTATGAACTTTATGATATGTTAAAAAAGCAAGGGTATTCTATTATTAAAGACTAACCCGCGCTGGATCTGTCAGACGGCGTGCTGCCAGCTGCAGATCTAATCTTCCGGGTTTTACCCGAGAAACAGAGCACGGAGGGAACGCGCCGGGTATATTAACCGTGTTCCCGCGGAAGGAGAAACTCATGGCAGTAGTAACCATGAAGAGTTTGCTTGAATCCGGTGTCCATTTTGGCCATCAGGTCAAGCGCTGGGATCCCCGTATGAAAAAATACATTTTTGCGGAACGGAACGGGATCCATATCATTGATCTGCAAAAAACAATTGTTGCTATCAAAGATGCATACGAAGCCGTCCGCAAAGTAACCAGCGAAGGCAAAACGGTATTGTTTGTCGGCACAAAAAAGCAGGCGCAGCAGGCAATCGCTAAGGAAGCGGAACGCTGCGGCATGTACTACGTCAATAACCGCTGGCTGGGCGGTATGCTGACTAACTTTTCTACAATAAAGAAATCGCTGCTCCGTCTAAAAAAACTTGAAAAAATGGAAGTGGACGGAACGTTTGAAAAGCTTACTAAAAAAGAAATTGCTGCAATCTTAAAAGAGAAAGCAA
This sequence comes from Candidatus Treponema faecavium, assembly GCA_019113455.1. Taxonomy (GTDB): domain Bacteria; phylum Spirochaetota; class Spirochaetia; order Treponematales; family Treponemataceae; genus Treponema_G; species Treponema_G faecavium. The sequence goes on from DXHG01000012.1 coordinate 5,447, forward strand.
AGCTTGAAAAAAACCTGGGCGGCATTAAAGAGATGAAAGAGCTGCCCGGCATTATTTTTATCATAGACACGCACAAAGAGAGCATCGCCGTTGCGGAAGCGCGCCGAATGGGTATCCCCATAGCTGCGGTTGTTGATACAAACTGCAATCCGGAAGGCATTGACTACCCCATTCCCGGAAACGATGACGCAATCCGCGCCATTACGCTGTTTACTCAGATTATCGCAAATGCGGTTATTGAAGCAGATGCAGAAACAGGATTAAAAATCATTGAAAATCTGCAGGACGACAGCGATGATGTAAGCACCGATGCTGCCGTTAAAACAGACGAAGAAGAGATTGTCGATTACAGCAACTATACTCCGACAGAACCTAAAGAAGAGGATGAGGATATGGCAGACGACGATCTCGTTGATGAAGACAGTCTGTATCAGTAAAGACGTCCGGACTGCCTGTGTTCAGCGCAGTCCGGTTTCTGTCTGTTATGTTGTTATTTACCATAATTCAGGAGAATCATAGAGTATGGAAATTAAAGCGTCTGATGTAAAGGCTCTGCGTGAACAAACCGGCGCGGGCATGATGGAATGTAAAAAAGCGCTTGCAGAAACAAACGGAGATCCCGTTGCCGCTGCAAAAATTCTCAAAGAGAAAGGACTTGCAGCTGTTGAAAAGCGTGCCGGACGGGCAACCAGCGAAGGCCGCATTTTTATTAAGATCACTGATTCCAAAGCGGCAATCTGTGAACTGACATGTGAAACGGATTTCGTAGCGAAAAACGCTGATTTTATTGCGCTCGGTGAGAAGCTGCTCGACACAGCTATTGAGAAAAACTATACCTCGATAACTGATGAATTGTCCGGAATGCTGCTGGAACTGGCAACCAAGATCCGTGAAAACATGAGCCTGCGCCGCCTTGAAGTCTTTGACGTTCCCGCAGACGCCGCAGCTGCATCATATGTTCATACTGACGGTAAAACCGGTACAATCGTACTGATTAAGGCAGAGCCGGCAGCGGCAAAAGACAATGAAGCGGTTAAAACATTTGCCTATGACTGCTGTCTGCATATGGCGGCGTTTACACCTGCATATATCAAGCGGGATGATGTTGATGAAGCGTATATCAACGAACAGAAAGAAATTTTTGCCAAGCAGGTTGAATCCCTTGACAAGCCGGACAACGTTAAAGCCGGTATCGTACAAGGCAAGTTAAATAAGCATCTGGCAGAAATTTGTTTTGTTGATCAGCCGTTTGTCAAGGACGATAAAGTTTCCGTATCCAAAAAGATGGAAGAAATCGCAAAAACAGCGGGAGCAAAATTGTCGTTTGAGCGGGTTGTTCTTTACCGGCTTGGACTGTAAGTATCACTGAAATACATAACAGCAGTAGCATACCTACTGCTGTTTCTGCATGTAAAGAGGTATATATGGCAGATTATAGTATGACGACTAACCGCATGGAAAAAACGATTGCGGCACTGAAAGATGAACTAAACACAATCCGCACCGGTCGGGCTTCTCCTGCATTATTTGATAAAATAAAGGTAGATTATTACGGCACGCCGACGCCGTTAAAGCAGACAGCTAATATATCTGTGCCCGAAGCGCGCATGATTGTAGTACAGCCATTCGATAAATCACTGATCGGCGAAATTGAAAAAGCTATCCAGAAATCGGAACTGGGGCTCAATCCGACAAATGACGGCAAGGTAATCCGCATCGCGATTCCACCGCTTACAGCAGAACGGCGCAAAGAACTTGTTAAAAACGCAAAGAATATTGCCGAATCAAGCCGCGTCGCTATCCGCAATATCAGAAGAGACGGCAACGAAGAACTAAAGAAACAGCAAAAATTCGGCAATATCACGGAAGACGAACTGAAAGCAGCCGAAACAGAACTTCAGAAAGAGACTGATAAATTTATTCAGCAGATAAATAAAATCTTTGAAGACAAAGAGAAAGAAATTCTGGAAGGCTGATGAAAGACACTATCCCAAAATCAGCGGCAATACCTCGGCATGTCGGCATCATTATGGACGGCAACGGCAGATGGGCAGCCCGTAAAAAACTTCCCCGATCAGTGGGGCATAAAGAAGGGGCGGAACGTACACGGCGCATTGTAAAAGCTGCCGCTGATCTTGGCATACAGTATCTTACCTTATATACGTTCTCTACAGAAAACTGGAAACGCACACAGGAAGAAGTCAGCTATTTGATGGGGCTGATAAAAAAGCATCTGCGCGCGGAGTTTCAGTTTTATAAAGATAATAACATCAGAATTATTGCTCTGGGTGATCAAAGCGGCCTGCCAAAAGATATTGCAGATGAAATTGCACAAGCTGCAAACGATACTGCCGGTTTTACCGGCATGGTGCTTGCATTGGCAATCAATTACGGCGGCAGGAATGAAATTATGAGAGCAATCGCAAAAATTGCAGCGCAGCATGTACCGCAGAAACAAATTACAGAAGATACATTTGATCAGTATTTTGATTACCCAAAGCTTCCTGATGCGGATTTGATTATCCGTACAGGCGGTGAAAAACGTCTCAGTAATTTTTTATTATGGCATTCAGCGTATGCCGAGCTTGAGTTTTCGGACACTCTTTGGCCTGATTATACAGAAGAAGAATTTCGTTCTGCAATATACTCCTATGCATCACGGGAACGGCGATTCGGCGGAGTATAATCACCGCAAAGGATTTGTTTTGTATGAATACCACAGTACAACGATTATTGATATTCTTTATTGGAATCCCGACTGTAGTAGCCATCGTACTGTATAATCCATACAATCATTTATTGCTGCATCTTGTCATCACGTTTGTAACGTTTATCGCGGTAACAGAAATATATCACTTAGTTGCCCAAAAACAGGCGCTCCTTCCCTATACGGCAGTCATCATCGTTTCATTATCACTGCCTGCTGCAGCTCTGCTCTGTTCGGTTTTTACTCTGCCGTATCAGTATATAGAATATCTCTGTATTCTATGTGTTTTTATATTTTTTTATTTCAGTATCTTTCATTTTCATGGCGGGAAACATACAGAAAGCCCTTTTGATCAGGTAATTTCGCAAATCAGCGGCTCCGCATTTGTCATGCTGTACGGAGCATATCTCCTCACCTATTTGGCGCGCATGACCGTGTGGCAGCACTCATCTCTGTATATTACCGCGTTTTTAGTCATGATATTCATGTGCGACTCTATCGCGTGGCTTTTCGGTATGCTGCTCGGGAAAAACAATAAAGGCAAAGTGCTTGCAAGCCCCAATAAAAGCATCGCAGGCTTTATCGGCGGCTTTATCGGCTCGGCGGTTTCCGCTCTTGTCATTACGGCTCTGTTTCCTGACTTTTGCCATGGCTCATACGCTACTGCCGCGCTGCTCGCCGTTATCGTTGCCGCAGCCGGCATACTGGGTGATCTTGCAGAATCGGCATGCAAACGCTCTGCCCATTGCAAAGATTCTGGGCATGTTATTCTTGGCAGAGGCGGCATACTTGATTCCATAGATTCCATTCTGTTTGCCGCTCCTGTATATTACGTCGTATTATCGCTCTTTATCGGAGTTTCGTAATGAAAAAAAAAGTCGCAGTGTTCGGCTGCACCGGCTCCATTGGCACAAGCACTTTAAATATCATTCGTGAATTTCCTGATGAATTTGAAGTCTGCGCGCTCACAGCGCAGTCAAACAAAGCAAAGCTTGAAGCCCTTGCACACGAGTTTCATTGCCGCAATACGCTTCTTACCGCATATGCAAAACCGGAACAAGTGGACACGCTCATCGCCCAGTCAAACGCCGACATCGCTGTAAACGGTGTCGCAGGCTCTGCGGGTCTGCAGTTTTCACACATGATTTTGACGCACGGCATTGATCTTGCATTGGCAAATAAAGAAACGATTGTCATGGCCGCGCCGCAGATAAAAAAACTCGCGCAGGAACATCACTGCGCGCTGCTCCCTGTCGATTCAGAACATTCCGCCGTGTTCAGCATGACGGAACGGTTCGGAATTGAAAACATTCATTCCGCCATTCTTACCGCCTCAGGCGGCCCGTTCCGCACGCTGCCCGCCGAGCAGCTGCAAACGGTAACGGCGGCAGACGCGCTCAAGCATCCGACATGGAACATGGGCCATAAAATCACGATTGATTCAGCTACGCTTGCCAATAAAGGTCTTGAAGTCATAGAAGCCTGCGCGCTCTTTGACCTTTCCCCGGAACAAGTGCAGGTCGTCATACATCCGCAGAGCCTCATACATTCTTTTGTGCGGACAAAAGACGGCGTCCTCTACGCGCAGCTGTCTCCGCCTGACATGCGCCATCCGATTCTCACGGCGCTCACCTGGCCCCGCATGACAGCGAGTACGCTTGAACAGTTTGACCCCGCCGCCGGCACCCCGCAGGACGGCATAGCGCTTACGTTCTACCCTCCCCGCCTCAACGATTTTCCGATGCTGTCCCTTGCATATCAGGCGATACGCAGCAAAGGCAGCTATACAATCGCCTACAATGCGGCAAACGAAGCGGCCGCGCTCGCATTTCTTGCCGGGCAGATCCGGTTTCACGAAATTGCAGAACTGACAGAAACGGTGCTCTCCTCGGACTGGCAGCAGACAGCCGTTACTATCAGCGATGTTCTTTTGTTAGACAAACAGGCACGCACACAGGCACAGCAATTCCTTAACCGGAGGTAACATGACCATTATCTGGGGCATACTCTGTCTCGGAGTTATCGTTTTCATTCATGAAGCGGGACATTTTCTTGCGGCCCGCTGCTGCGGCGTTTCTGTTGAATCATTTTCTGTCGGCATGGGGCCGGTTATCTGGCACCGCACAATCGGAAGCACAGACTACCGTATTTCACTGCTGCCGCTAGGCGGATACTGCGGCATGAAAGGCGAAAAAGCGTTTCAGCAGGCGCTCGACCAAAAACTCTCCTACATTCCGGCGGAACCCGATTCATTTTACGGCGTTCATCCCGGAAAGCGCATCTGCATCGCATTCGCCGGGCCGTTTGCCAATCTGGTATTCGCGTGCATCGCGTTCACCGTTATCGCAATGGTTGGCTATACCTATTACAGCGCGGACAACAGAGTTATCATGGCCGACGAATTATATGCCGATACCGCATCTCCCGCACATGCGGCAGGTATGCAGACAGGCGACCGCATCATCTCTATAGACGGCACGCCGATTCAGTCATTTGCCGACATAACGCGCGCCGCCGCCGTGCGCCCTAACGAAACAGTTCCCATCACGGTCAGCCGCGGCGGCGCCGTTCACACGTTTTCAGTTACGCTGCAGATGGATTCCGCAACCGGCAGCGGCAGGCTCGGCGTTGTAAGCTGGATAGAACCGGTCGTTGATTCCGTTGCACCGGAAAGTGCAGCGGCGCAGGCGGGACTTCTGCCGCAGGACCGCATCACCGCAATCAACGGCGCCGCCGTGCGCAATACCGCAGACATTCAAAAAGCGGCGCAGGGGCTTTCTTCGTTTGTAATCACAGTGGAACGCGGCGGTGAACAGCTGGAATTCACCTATACGGCGGCGGCGCAGGAGCAGGCGCTTATTGACGGTCTCTATTTTGCCCTTCCTGCACTAGAAGCGCCCGTCTATCCGCTGTTCCCGGCAATCCTTGAAGGAATAAAAGACACCGCAGAAATGTGTGCGCTTTCCGTTAAAAGCATTGTACTGCTCTTTCAGGGAGCAGACCTCTCGCAGGCAGTCTCCGGCCCCGTGCGCATCACGGTCATGCTTGGAGACACGGTAAAATCAGGCTTTTCAGCAGGCCTTGCCGAAGGAGTCTCAAGCATCCTTAACTTTCTGGCGCTCATCAGCATCTCCCTTTTTATTATGAACCTGCTGCCCATTCCTATCCTTGACGGCGGGCTTATCCTTGCCGCGGTTTTACAGCTGCTGCTCCGCCGCCAGATACATCCCAAGATTATCTATTACACGCAGTTTATCGGAGCGGCGATTATCCTGCTCATTTTTGTATTCGCGCTCTTTAACGATATACAATACCTACTCCAACGACACTAAACCGAGGAATTATGAAACACAGTATCACCGTATGTGCATGTATGCTTTGCAGTTTTTTGGCCGTATACGCGCAGCCGCATATTTCTGCGCAGGCGCATGAAGACGCAGTAACCGTATTAACACTGCCGGACAAAGACGGCGCATTTTATTCCGCCGGAAAAGACGGATTCTTAACAAAATGGACCCAAGACAATCTCGGCGAGCATTATCAGCTTACTGACCTTGAAATACGCATGGCTGCCGTTCACCCCAACGGCACTGACGTTGCCGTATACGAAACAGACGGCTACACGCTGCACCGCGTGTCTGTGTGGAACTGGAAAACCCAGACACGCAGATACGCCAAGCGATTCAACACAACAATTACGTACATGAACTATACCGCAAAAGGCTCATACCTTGTTGTCGGAACGGCGTCGGTAAGCGGCTCGTTTTTCTTTGAATCAGGTTCCGGCAGACAGGTAAAAAAAATACAGGAAGCCACCGGCATAGTTTCGCTGTTTGTAACCGGGCAGTCTGAACGCAGCGCCGCTGCGTACTCGCCGTCAGGAATGATTACCTACTACAACATGTCAAACGGCACGCAAAAAACACAGTTTCCTGCGGAACCGGGATTGTCGCAGCTGTGTTTTTTTAACAACAACCTCTTTCTTGCAGGCGTAAAAGACGGCGCCATATACATTACAGACGCGCTTTCAGGCACGCTGGTCACCCGCATTGCTGCCGATAATCCCATTCTGATTCCCAATCCGGCAGACACGGGGCTGTACTATATTGAATCGGCGCAGTCCGCGTTTACAATACGGTATATACAAAACAACAATAACACCGCCGTAAATGCGCCGGTAACGGTGCGCACGTTCAGCGGGCCTGAACGCAATGCCGTAACCGCGGCGGTAAAAACTGCGGACACGGTTATTGCCGCGACAACTGACGGCAATCTGTTTTCAATACCGATTGGCGCATCACAAACTGCTCAAGACGCACAGCAGATAACCGAAAACCGCTATCAGAAAATATACGATATAGTATCAACGGGAGAGTCATTTTATTTTCTTACCGCAAATACCGTGTACAGTTCGTCCTACACTACCGGAGCCGTCAGCAGAATAACGGAAAACATGAACTATACCAATTTCGCTGTGTATAAAGACACCATTATCTTTTGGACAAAAGGCTCCAGAGAACCAATCAGGCAGACAGCGCCCAAAACAAACGCGGCAAAAATACTGTTTACCCCGCGGAACGACATACAGAACCTGCAGGTATACGGCGATGTGCTCTTATATATAGAAGGAAGTTCCACCGTAAACACCTACAACATGACTACCGGCATGCAGACCGAAATGTACCGCGGCACCGGTATTCAGGACGCGGTTATGTACGGAAACCAGATGATTATCGCCAAATCAGCTGCAAGCGCGCCGCAATCCGCCCTTATCAGCGTAGACGTAACGACAAAAGAAACAGTCATGCTGCCGGTAACAGGAGACGTTGCCTACTCGCTTGCGTATGATCCTGCCGTCACAAACGCACCGGTGTACTATATCGCGGTGAGTGCTGACGGCAGCTCGGCAAAAACAACCGTTAACGCATACTATCCCTCGCGCCGGAGCTCCACGCAAATATTGCAGCTTTCAGACGAGGATGTGAGCGCGTTTACCTATCTGTACGGCACAACTTTGTATACCAATATCGGAAAAACACAGGTCCGTTCCTACAATATACAGTCGCGCCGGGAACTCAGACTCAACCGTTCTGCGTCGCTCCCGCTTAAAATAACGCGGAACAGAACGCACGCCGCCGTCTTGAACCGCGACGGAAGCATTTCGTGGTACCGGCAGGGAAGCGGCACAATCCTTGCCGACTGGTATCTGACAACAGGCGGTCAGTGGTTTGAGTTCTAGCCCGCGCGGCAAAATGTTTGCCGATGGCAAACTGAAAAATTTCCCGTTTAAAAAATAAAAATTTGCCGATTGCAAAATTTACATTTGCCATCGGCTAAATTTTATTTTGCCGCTTATCCCGAGTGAATTTTGCCGATGGCCAGCGGCGCATTTGCCGACGGCAAATTTTTTGTTTGCCGACGGCAAAGTAAAAGTTTGCCATCGGCAAGTGTCTCGCTGGCCGACGGCAAAATTCTTACCGGATAGACGGCAAATTTAAAATTAGCCATCGGCAAATATGTCAGTTTGTTATACAGCCTCAAATTTGCGGCTGTGTGCTTACGGTTTGCCGTACTGCGGCAAGTTCCAGTGCTGGAGAGGAGAGCGG
>DXHG01000115.1 GCA_019113455.1 Candidatus Treponema faecavium
TTGCAGAACTTGAGGATATTGATATACAGCGTGCGCCCGTACCAGATAGCGTTCTTAATTGAATTAAAATTGTCGTCAAGAATAACCAGCTTGCCCGCCTCTTTCGCCACCTCGGTGCCGCTGCCCATCGCAAAGCCCACGTCAGCCCGCTTGAGCGCGGGGCTGTCGTTGACGCCGTCGCCAGTCATGCCGACAACCAGATTCAGCTCCTGACACAGGCGCACCATCCGGCTTTTATCTGTTGGGAGCGCGCGCGAAATAACCCGTATGCGCGGCAAAAGCTGCTTTACTTCATCGTCGCTGAGCGCGTTGAGCTCCGCCGACGTGATGGCGACATCGTTTTCGTCCTTATAGAGTCCCGCCTCTTTCGCTATCGCAACAGCTGTCTCCTTTCTGTCTCCCGTTATCATCACCACCTGAATACCGGCCGCCATTACATCGATAATCGCGTCGCGCGCCTCGGGACGCACATCATCGCGGATTGCGACAAAACCCACAAGCACAATGTCGTCGTTTATTTCATCGCGGACAAGCGGTTTTTTTGAGTACCCGAACGCGAGCACCCGCATCGCGCGGTTTGCAAGCCCGTCTATTTTAGCGTTGAGCACGGCGGCGTCAAGCGGCCGTTCTTCACCGTTTGCGTCAAGATACGTCTTTGCCTTTGCCGCCAGCCGCTCGGGCGCGCCTTTATAAAACGTACAGCCTTGAGACGCAATATACGCCTGACTGAACTTATTCGCGCTGTTAAACTCCTGCGACTCCCCGACGGCGTACGTGTCGTTCGCCGCAAGAGCCGAAAACGCCGCTTCTCCCAGATATTTCAAAAGCGCCTGATCGGTCATGTTGCCGCCGACAACCTTATGGCTGCTGTCAAACATTGCGCCGGTGTTTTTGCCGATGCACAGCTGCAGCCGTTCCCACAGCGCCTGCGCCGCCGATTCACTTTTTATATCGACCGTCTGTGCGCCGCCGGTAAAAAACTCCACCACTTCAAGCTGCCCCTTAGTGATTGTTCCCGTTTTGTCACTGAACAGAATATTGAGCGAACCGGCCGTCTCTATGCCAATAGACTTGCGCACGAGCACGTTGAGCTTATAGAGCTTGCCCGTATTCTGCATGAGTACAAGCGCGATCACAAGCGGCAGTCCTTCGGGAACCGCGCACACGATAATCGTAATGGCAACGGTTACGGCGCTCACAATACTGCTGAACACGCTCGGCCATCCCTGCGCGATATAGGCGGAAAATGAACCGGCAAGCCAGATATAATGGATAAAATACGCGGCAGCGATAACGATGGCGCCCGTGTACCCGAATACCGATATCTGACCGGCGAGCTTGTGCAGCTTGACCTGCAGCGGAGAATCAGGTTCCTTGGACTCCATGTCCTTTGCCATTTTGCCCATCATCGTCGCTTCTCCGACGCGCTGCACAACCATATAGCCCTCGCCGTCAAGCACCGTCGCGCCGCGGAACAGGCTGTGGCTGTCTACAAACGTGTCTCCCGTTATCGATTCCGGAATGGCAAACCCGTCAGGAGCGGCAGTTTTTTTGCATTCCTCGGCCTCGCCATTGAGCACGCTGTTGTCTACCGATATATGCCCGTCTGCAAGCACACCGTCTGCAAGCACCTTGTCGCCTGACTGCAATATAACCACATCTCCGACAACGATGTCGTCAACTTCGATAACACACACGGCGCCGTCGCGCAGCACCTTTGCCGTGTCCTTTTTCTGCGATGCCTTGAGCTTTTTATACGCCTCGTCATTGGCGACACCCGTTTTTGCCGAAACAAAATTGACAATCAGCACCGCGATTATCGTTCCTGCCGGCTCGTACCACTCGCCGTGACCGGCAAAAAACATCACAAGCATGATGGCGGCGATCACGCATAAAATTTTAATCAGCGGATCATTAAAACCCGCGATAAACTGTTTCCAAAACGAATCAGGTTCCGCTTCTTTTATCGCATTGGAACCATGCAGGCGCCGGCTTTCTTCCGCCTGCGCTTGAGTGAGACCAGCAAGTTTCTTTGTCATGGCTTTGTTGTAACATTTTTTCTGTATTGTGGCTAGACAGGCAGCTCAGCAGCATACAATAATACATTTGCAGTTTACTGCAATCTGACGCCGCATGTGTAGCGTGCAGAGTACCTGCCGCTGCCCCAGGCATACAGTTATCTTCTTGCGCTTCCGCCGCAACATACAGTATCATACGCACATCATGGAAACACTCATTCAGCCCCGCATATTAAAGGGATTCCGGGATTTTCTTCCTGAAGCGGAAATAGCCAGGACGGCACTCATTGAAAAGCTCACTGAAACATTCCGCGCGTTCGGTTTTGTACCTATCGACACGCCGGTTCTTGAATACGCCGACATACTGCTGCGCAAAAGCAGCGGAGAGACGGAAAAGCAGGTGTTCCGCTTTACCGACAACGGAGGCCGCGATGTGGCGCTCCGCTTTGACCTCACCGTTCCGTTTGCCCGTTTTGCCGCGATGCACAAAGATGAGCTCTATGTTCCATTTAAACGCTACCATATCGCCAAAGTGTGGCGGGGAGAAAAACCGCAGGCGGGCCGTTACCGTGAGTTTATGCAGTGCGATTTTGACAGCGTTGGTTCCGACAGCGCCGCAAGCGACTTTGACATACTGCTGCTCATGAAGACCGCGCTCGCGAATATCGGCGCAGACGCGGTAACGATACGCGTAAATCACCGCGGCGTGTTCAACCGCTTTCTTTCGCGCATCGGTGCACGCGAACACAGCGAGGAAATTCTCCGCACCGTGGACAAACTCGCAAAGATAGGCGCGGACGAAGTAAAAGCGCAGCTTGCCGCCATTACGCAAAGCGAGCAGAAAGCCAGCGACATACTGACCTATATCGCTGGCGGCGCACGTTTTTCCGATACGCTCGCCCTTATGCAGGAACTCGCAGGCGGACCGGCAGAGGACACACAGCGGCTTGCGGAGCTCTACGCAATGATGCGGGAGACCGGCATAGAGCAGACGTTTGTGCTCGACCCGTCAATCACGCGGGGACTCGATTATTACACCGGCATCGTGTACGAAACGTTTTTGAACGATCTGCCGTCAATCGGTTCGGTATGCTCTGGCGGCCGCTATGACAACCTTGCGGGCTTATATATGAAAGAAAAACTCTCAGGCGTCGGCTCGTCTATCGGGCTTGACCGGCTCATAGCCGCCCTTGAGGAATTAGGCTCGCTCAAAACGAAGAAAAGCTATCTCGATGCGGAGATTCTCTGCCTTGACGCATCGCTTGCCGTTCACTACCAGAAAACAGCGGCGCAGCTGCGCGCGCTCGGCATTTCCTGCGAGGTGTTTCCCGATGCGAAAAAAACCGGACAGCAATACGCCTACGCCGAAAAAAAAGGCATTCCGTACGCGGTGCTCATTCAAAAGCCTGACGCCGAAGCCGATAGAATGTCGGTTAAATCGCTTGAAACGCGCGCGCAGACAGACGACCTCACCGCCGCCGAGGCTGCCGCACTCATACGCGGCGGTGCATAAGCACGCCGTCTCAAGCATCAGGCAGATTCAATACGGTAAAACCCCGCGTTTCTCAACTAACCCATTTGCCATTTAAAAAATAAAAATTTGCCGATGGCAAAATTTATATTTGCCATTTACCCCGAGTGAATTTTGCCGATGGCCAGTGAGACACTTGCCGACGGCAAATTTTTCATTTGCCGTCGGCAAACTAAAAGTTTGCCGATTGCAAATGACCCGCTGGCCGACGGCAAAATTCTTACCGAATAAATGGCAAAATAAAATTTTGTCATCGGGATTTTTTTTTACTTCCTAATCAGCAAATACCGCCGGTATAAACAAACGTGCCAGACGTGCCACTGCCCGAACATGTCCGGCAGCCTGCCGCAGATATTTAGTCAACGCACCTCCGCCTCGCAGATTGACAGCCTGCAGACTTACTGCGCACCCTGCAACTGTCTTCTCTCCCTTCCCCAAAAGCAACTTACAGAGAATAAGAAAGAAAAAACCCGCGTGCAAGTGCAAGAACACCCCGCAGTGAACTGCAAATGTACAGCGCGTGCAGAGTAACTGTCGCTGCCCTAGCTCATACATGCCCGACTTTACACGCCGGCAGTTTTCTGCTATGGTATGCCGCAGCGGTCGCGATTCCCCGCTTTATCAAAACAAGGAGACACTATGAATACTGCACGAACAGGCGAATTCCGCCTGCTTCCGGTCTTTTCGGGAATATTTGTCGGCGTACTGATTCTTTCAAATATTCTTGCGGCAAAAATGATACAGCTTGGTCCGTTCGTGTTTGACGGCGGCACACTGCTGTTCCCCATTTCATACATTTTCGGCGACGTGCTCACTGAAGTATACGGCTACCGGCAGTCGCGCAAAGTAATCTGGACGGGCTTTGTGATGCTTATCCTCGCATCGCTGAATATCTGGATTATTGGGATGCTTCCGGCGCAGGACAGCTGGACGCTGCAAACCGACTTCAACAACATTCTGCTGCAGATGCCGCGCATTACCGCCGCGAGTATCGCAGGCTACTTTGTCGGCGAATACTCAAATTCCGTCGTGCTGTCAAAGCTGAAAGTGCTCACTAACGGAAAACGGCTGTGGCTGCGCACAATCGGTTCGACAGCAGTCGGGGAACTGCTTGACAGCGTTATTTTTGTCGCCGCTGCGTTTTCCGGCATGTACGAGACGTCGGTGCTCGTGGTCATGGCGCTTTCAAACTATGTGTTTAAGACGGCGATAGAAATTATATTCACGCCCGTTACGTACGCGGTGATACGCTTTACCAAACAGCATGAACACACAGACGTGTTCGACATAGGGGAAACGTATAATCCGCTGCCCGGCAGATAACTTACGGCAGCTCATTGGCGGCAGTACCGGCGCGGAATCTATTGGCATACACTGCGACTGCTGTTTCCGGAAGCCAGCCCTGCTCAAAGCCGTACCACAGCACGCTGCGGGAGGAGCCGCCTGTGCCTCCCACATACCGGCAGCCTGTTATGTGCAGCACGTCGCCGCGCCGCGCATGTACAGACTGCGTGCCGTTCTCTCCGGGAGATGACTGGAACGCAATATACGGCGCGGTAACGACAGCCCACTGCTCGTCAGGCATAAGGGAAATCGTGTCTGTGAGCGCAATCGGCTCCTTGAGCTGCTTATCGGAACAGCCAAAACACATGAGCGCCGCAGAACACGCCAAGAGCCATACAGCACGCATACGGCGCTTACCGTTTAGCGTCAAGGAATTGTTTTACCTGCGGATACAGCAGCAAATCGGAATCAACAAACGACCGAAGCGGCACCGCATCGCAGGCAACCCAGTTTATCTCGGTGTGCTCGCTCAGCGTCCATTTTTTTTCTTTTTCACCGGGCAGCAGAAACACTTCGTAAGCAATCAGCTGCACGTCCTGCGCGTTATGCGTAAAAACCGTTTCGCCGATACGCGCTCCAACACGCACGCGCACGCCGAATTCTTCCTGCATTTCGCGTACAATGGCGGCTTCAGGCAATTCTCCGTCTTCTACTTTGCCGCCGGGAAACTCCCAGCGCCCGCCCATCTGGCCTGTTTGATTCCGGTGCGCAATAAGCACGCGGTTTGCGTCATCTACAATGATGCACGCGACAGATATTTTCTTCATCATTACAGCAGCAGCACCCCTGGAAATATAAAATGCAGCACGCCGGCGGCAAGGCAAAAGAAGCCGATATATTTTTTGCCGTCGACAAAGATATGCTCAATCGCAGGCAGCACTCCCGCATTGAGAGACGACGATGCCTGGTAATAGGCAAGCAGAATACAGAACCCGCCGGCAATACCGGCAATCGCAGGGAGCAGGTCGCCCACGACAGGCACGTCGCCCTGTATTACGGAAAGCAGCTTCATCAAGCCGATAAGCACGCAGAGAATACCGGTAATGAGGCGGAAATTCCTGTTGTCAAATATCAGCAGAAACCGCTCCTGAAAACTGTCCGCGCCGGATACAGTGCCGCTTTCTGCTTCAGGCATATCCGCGCCTGCATCGCTGAATATGAGCAGCAATCCGGCTGTCAGATTGAGCAGCACCGATAAAAAATAAAATTGCAGCATATCTATCTCCCTGTTATATGTTCAGCTGCGTGAAACCGGCGTGCTGAGCTCTGTCTGTTCTTCGCCTGCCATGACCGCAGCTGTTACCGTCACTATATCATAATCAGTTATTGTTGTCCGCAAAAAAAGCTCTTTTCCGGTGTAAATTTCGCTTTCTTCCGTTTCTGCAAAAACAGTACCGCCGTCAATCAAAAAACAGAACCGCACCGAAACGCTGGTCTGTTCTTCCGCCGCAGCTTCGTCAAAGCGCACGCTCGCGTACACCGTGTCTTCAAACGAGAAAGCCGAAAGCGACACCGGTATGCCGCCGACCGCCGCGGCGGCGCTTCCTGACGAGAACACGCCGTAAAAGCCGATAAACAGCACCATAAGCACAATCACGATAAGCAGCGTGCGCGACATGCGCGTCTGCACCAGCGAACGGAACAAGCCTTTGCCCATGCTGATGCCGTTATTTGCGTAATAGTCCTGCACCTGTTTTGAAGCTCCCTGCAGCCGATGCTCGCGGCTGTAGTGGAACACTACGGGTTCTTCCCCCTCTGCGTATCCGTCAGCGGCAGGAGAAGACGATCTGCGTTTTTCTATATCATCTACCGTCATAGATATTCCTATTGCTGTACCAGAGAGGCGATGAGCTGATCCGCACGCCACCACACAATGCCTGCGGTTTCATGCCCGGCAATCAGCGCTGAAATAATGCCTTCGCCTGACACGTCAAACGCGTAATACAGACTGTTTTCCTGATCGACAGACAAATGTCTGCGCAGTATCTTTTTGCCGTCAGCCTGTATCAGCTGCAGCATATAACCGTCAGCGTCTGCCGCGATAAAAAAGAACCATCCTGAACGGGTTGTGCCTAAAAACTCGTACGGCTGTTCATAGCGTGTATCTGAAAAACTGTTTTCCATATATACGTCAAGCGGCGGCACCGGTATCGGCTCTCCGTAGCTTGCAGTGTCAATATCAAACGGATAGAGCAGTGTCTGATAGTATTCGATGCCTGACTGCACTTTTGTCGCATCGTCTATGACACTCGTGTAGTAGTCTATCTTTAAGTACACGCGGTGGTCTATAGCGTCTGGAATAACCGTGTCAAGCGAGACAAAGATTTCCTCCTCGCTTTCGGCGCTGAACGGATCGGGCAAAAGAGACCGGTCAAACGGAATCGTGTACAGCAGATAACCGGTATCGGAAAACCAGAATACTTCCGCCGTCTCTCCTGCCGCGCATAATACGACCAGCTCGTTTTTGGCTGTCGTAAAAATATCCGTAATATACGGAAACGGAGTTCCGCCCGGCCCCTGCTGCCCCAAATAATTGATAAACGTTCCGTCGCTGTCAAAGCGGAGCACTACCTGGCTCAGCATAATCCCCTGTTCACTGTCGCGTTCCTGCCGCACCGGCGGTAAAGAATCTACTATATATAAGCACCTGTTTTCATCGACGGCTATGTTCCCTATCTGATTGAACGGGTATTCAATCGCTTTTTGGGTAACAGCGGCAGCAGCACCGTCCGCAGTCTCGGTCTTGAACGACGGTTCAGGATTTGTATCGGGATTATAGTAGAGCGCAAGCAGCTCTCCGTATGAATTCAGCTGCAGAATTCGCTTTGATTCACTGTTCGCAATGTAAAAAAAGCCGCCGTTCATCGTGATTGACGTATTAACGGAACCGGCGGCAGATAAATCAAAAAGATCCAGCTGGTTTTCAAAATTACCGTAATCAAGCGTAAATAAATCTTCTTTGCCTAATGTCGCAATTGTCCGCGGTTCGGTACACGAAACCGCACAAAACAATACCACAGGCACGGTTATCAGCGCTGACAGCAGCATTTTCCATTGAACCATGCCCCTAAGAATAAAATGCTTACCTTCTCTTGTCAATAAGTAAGATAAATTGTAGAATCAGCCCTATGTTGGATTCTCTATTAACGTTTTTATTTGGTTCAAAGCGGGAACGGGATATAAAAGAGCTGCGGCCTATTGTAGAACAGGTCAATGCAAAAGAAACGTGGGCGCAGTCGCTTTCTGCGCAGCAGTTTCAGGAACAAACACAGGCATTCAAAGAACGTCTTGCAAAAGGCGAAACACTTGACGATATTCTGCCGGAAGCATTCGCTTTAGCGCGCGAAGCGGCAAACCGCGTACTCGGCGAACGCGCATACGATGTGCAGGTCATGGGCTCTATCGTGCTGCATACGGGGCGCATCGTTGAAATGAAAACCGGCGAAGGAAAAACGCTCATGTGCGTTGCCGCGGCGTATCTGAACAGTCTCACCGGCAAGGGCGTACATGTCGTTACCGTCAATGATTATCTTGCGCAGCGCGATGCCGACTGGATGCGCCCCGTATACAGCTACCTGGGCGTTACCGTCGGTTCCATCGTATCGAATATGGACAATAACGCGCGGCGAGCGGCATACGCCTGCGATATCACATACGGCACCAATAACGAACTTGGGTTTGATTACCTGCGCGACAATATGCAGATAGACCTGCGCAATAAAGTGCAAAGAGGTTTTGCATTCTGCATTGTCGACGAAATAGACTCGATACTTATCGATGAGGCGCGCACGCCGCTCATTATCTCGGGCGCGGGTGAAGACGATACGGCAAAGTTTTACGAAGTTGACAAATACGTCGGCCAGCTCGAAGAGGTGCAAAAGAATCCCGAAACAAACGAATACCCCGATGAAGCGCAGGGCGAAACCGTTGTCGGCGACTATAAACTTGACGAAAAAAGCAGGCGCGTATCCTTTACCGATGCCGGTATGCTGCATATTGAACAGATACTCAAAAGCAGAAACCTCATCAGCGGCAGCCTCTTTGACGAAGAGAATTTTGAATATATTCACTATTTTACGCAGGCGGTCCGCGCCCACACGCTGTACAAAATAGATGTTGACTATGTGGTAAAAGACGGACAGGTGCAGATCGTAGACGAGTTTACCGGACGTATTCTTGAAGGACGGCGCTACGGAGACGGCCTGCATCAGGCTATCGAAGCGAAAGAGCATATCCGCGTTGCGCAGCGTAACCGGACGCTCGCGACGATAACGTTTCAGAACTTTTTCCGCATGTACGCCAAATTATCGGGCATGACCGGAACGGCAGAAACGGAAGCGGTCGAGTTTGATAAAATCTACGGCCTTGAAGTCGTCGTTATTCCGACAAACAAGCCGGTCGCGCGTATTGACGAAAACGACGAAGTATACTTAAACGAACGCGACAAGTGGGAAGCCATCTGCAAGGAAATAGCTGAGTGCCACGCAAAAGGCCAGCCGATTCTTGTCGGCACTGTTTCCATAGAAAAATCAGAGCATTTGTCCGCGCTGCTTACCCGCCGCGGAATCAGGCATGAAGTGCTTAACGCAAAGAACCACGCAAGAGAAGCGCTCATTATCGCCGAAGCGGGAGCAAAGAACGCGGTTACGATCGCCACCAATATGGCAGGCCGCGGTACGGACATAAAGCTCGGCGGCAATCCGGAGTTCCGCGCGCGCAAACGGGCGGGAACAGACGCAACGCCCGAACAGTATCAGGCGGCATATGAAATAGAAAAAAAACAGTGGCTTGCCGACTACGAACAGGTAAAAGACCTCGGCGGGCTCTACGTTATCGGCACGGAGCGCCACGAAAGCCGCCGCATCGACAACCAGCTGCGCGGACGTTCAGGCCGTCAGGGAGACCCGGGACGCAGTAAATTCTACATTTCGATGGATGACGATCTGATGCGCCTGTTCGGCGGCGAACGCATGAAAAGCATCATGTCGCGCATCGGCATGGAAGACGGTGAACCGATTTACCATCCGTGGCTCAACAAGGGAATAGAAAAAGCGCAGAAAAAAGTAGAGGAGCGCAACTTTGAGATACGCAAGCACCTGCTTGAATACGACGACGTGCTCAATGAACAGCGGAACTTTATTTATGCACAGCGCGATGCCATCCTTGCAGACGACAACCTGACCGCCCGTATTCTGACAACGGCGGATGAAGAGCTCGACGCCGTTCTTGAGACATATCAGGAACAAAGCAGGCACCGCGACGCCAACGCGGCCTCAGACTTGCTTGATACCTGCAAGCGTGTTTTCGGGCTGCAGCTTGATATAGCGGAATTGCAGGATAAAAAAGCTGAAGACATCAAAGATCGGCTCATGCAGCTGCTGACCAACGACTTAAAAGAAAAAGAGCTGCTTGCGGGCAAGCAGAACCTGAATATGTTTATCCGCTACCAATACGTGCAGGCGATAGACAAAAAATGGCTCGATCACCTTGAACAAATGGAAGGCCTGCGCGAAGCCGTGTATCTGCGCTCGTATGGCTCCAAGAACCCGCTTACCGAGTACAAGATTGACGGATTCAACATGTTTTACGAGATGGTTGATTCAATCCGCCTTGAAATAGCCTCCCGTATTTTCCGCGTAAAGGTGCAGCTGCGCGAGGGAGAGCGCCCCGCCCCGCAGCCGCACAAGCAGATACCGATGAACACACAGCACCAGCCGGCACAGAGCGCGTTTAACGCGCAGGGCGCCAAACGCGCCGCCGCGTCTTCAGCGACAGCGCGCCACACACAGGGCGCAGGCGTTACCGTCGTGCGCACAGCGCCCAAGGTAGGCAGAAACGATCCCTGCCCCTGCGGCAGCGGAAAGAAATACAAGCACTGCTGCGGCCGCTGATACGCTGCCAGCGTGCCGGCCCCTCGCACAAAAAAACTGCGGCTTTACGCCGCAGTTTTTTTGTTCACCTCCGCATGTCCGCCTGCATTCAGCTGTTTCTGATTACCGCCTGCGCCGCCGCAAGCCGGGCAACCGGTACGCGGAACGGCGAACACGACACGTAATTCAATCCCGCACGATAGCAGAAATCAATCGTTTCAGGATCTCCTCCATGCTCGCCGCAGATACCGAGCTTAATGTCGGCTTTTACCCCGCGCGCCTTGCTGCACGCAAATCCCACAAGCGCGCCGACACCCGTCTGGTCAAGCGATTTAAACGGATCAGACTCAAAAATCTTTTTTGCCTGATATGCCGGAAGGAATTTTCCCGCGTCATCGCGGCTGAACGCAAACGTCATCTGCGTTAAATCATTTGTTCCAAAACTGAAGAAATCGGCATACTCGGCAAGCTTATCGGCAAGGAGCGCCGCGCGCGGCACTTCTATCATCGAGCCGATGCGGATATTAAACTCAACGCCTTCCTGCGCAAACACTTTTTTCATAACTGCCTCGCAGCTCGTGCGGATAATATGCAGTTCCTCAGGATCGCACACAATCGGAATCATGATTTCAGGATGTACGGCAATGGATTTCTTCATGCACTCAGCCGCAGCGCGCGATATTGCCTCCACCTGCATTTCATAAATCTCAGGATACGTAATAGCCAGCCTGCAGCCGCGGTGGCCAAGCATCGGATTCATTTCATGCAGCGCGTCAAGCTTGAGCTTGAGCGCAGCTTTATCGATGTGCATATGCTCGGCAAGCTCGCACACTTCTTCTTCCGTATGCGGAATAAACTCATGCAGCGGAGGATCAAGCAGACGTATCGTAACGGGACGTCCGTTCATCGCTTCAAAAATACCGGCAAAATCTTTCTGCTGCAGCCCAAGAATATTGTTCAGAGCCGCCTTGCGCTGTTCTGCCGTGTCTGATGCAATCATCGCGCGGAAATGAATGAGCTTTGATTTGTCAAAGAACATATGCTCCGTGCGGCACAGTCCGATGCCGTCGGCTCCGAACCTGAACGCACGCTCCGCATCCTCCGGCTGATCCGCGTTCGCACGTACTCTGAAACCGGTCAGTTCTCCGCGGCAGGAGAGATTGCGTATTTCATCGCACCAGAACAGGAATGTCTCAAGCTCACCTGAAATCTCAGGCGAAATGAGCGGCAGCTGTCCGTCGTACACGCAGCCGGTCGTTCCGTCTATCGTAATCCAGTCTCCCCGCGTGTACGATTTGCCGCCGATGTGCACACGTTCACCGTCAAATACCACCTCGGACGCACCGCACACGCACGGAGCGCCCATGCCGCGCGCCACAACGGCGGCATGGCTTGTCATGCCGCCCGTTGCAGTTAAGATGCCTTCCGCAGCAGCCATGCCCGTGATATCC
>DXHG01000116.1 GCA_019113455.1 Candidatus Treponema faecavium
CTGAAATAGCCGCCGCAGAGCAGGCATTTATCGATGCGCTTGGCACCAAAGTGTCGCTCAACGGCTCGCTTGAACGAGGCAGCATCCGGATTGAATATTTTTCGCGCGAGGATCTTGACCGCCTGTATGAACTCATAACGGGCGGCGGCCGATAACAAAGCCGTTTGCCGTTTACACGGAAATGCGCGGCAGTATCTCTCCGATATTGCCGTGGATAACGAGATCTGCTCCGGCGTCAGATGCAGTCTGCGTTTTGTTTATGAGCACGAAGTGCCTGCCGGTAAAGTACCGTATCAGCCCTGCCGCTGGATATACCGAAAGCGACGTTCCGCCGATGATGAGCATGTCGGCGCGCGACAGCACGCGTATTGCCCCTTCGACTACCGTCTGATCAAGGCTTTCTTCATATAATACGACATCCGGTTTTATAATGCCTGAACAGCCGCTCGTTTTGGTGCAGCGAGGTATCCCGGGCTGGGAAAATGCCTCGGTGATGGTGTATGGCGCGCCGCAGTTCATGCAGTAATTGCGCTGTATGCTGCCGTGCAGTTCGTACACGGAGGTGCTTCCTGCAAGCTGATGCAGCCCGTCGATATTCTGCGTAACAACGCCTGTGAGTTTTCCTTTTCGTTCCATTTCGGCAAGCTTATAGTGCGCCGCGTTTGGTTTAACGCCCTGTATGAGCAGTTTGGCGCGGTAAAACCTGAAAAATTCTTCCGGATTCTCGTCAAAAAAGCTGCGGCTGATGATAGTTTCTGGCGGATATTTCCACTGCTGATTGTAGAGCCCGTCGATGCTCCTGAAGTCGGGAATACCGCTTTCCGTTGAAACGCCTGCGCCGCCGAAAA
Organism: Candidatus Treponema faecavium; assembly: GCA_019113455.1. GTDB lineage: Bacteria > Spirochaetota > Spirochaetia > Treponematales > Treponemataceae > Treponema_G > Treponema_G faecavium. Next base: position 849 of record DXHG01000116.1, read on the forward strand.
ACACGACCGCGCGGCTTTCGTCTGTCATGCGCTGCAGCGCGGCAATTGCTTGTTCCTGTGTGTCCATGCCGTATACGATACCGCGGAGTGAAAGAAAATGCAATCACGCGCGGCTTCGTGTAAAACGCCGCAGGCGTTCAGCTGAAAGCAAACACGTTTGATATTTCACTGCCTTCCGTTAACTGCACAGCGCGGTTCAGCTTTTTTTTCAGTTCGCGGATATTTCCCGGCCAATCATACCGATACAGTGAAAATAGAGCCGAATACGTCAGTGTTTTTCCGCTTCCGGCAAGGAACAGATCAACTAATTGCGGAATTTCACCCAATCGATCGCGCAGCGGCGGTATAGTCAGGGAAAACGCGCTGATGCGGTAATACAGATCTTCTCTGAAACGATTCTCCCGCACGTACTGCTTCAGATCGACATTTGTTGCGCATACAATACGGGCATGATTAGTAAGCGGATGCGCGCTGCCTACCCGATAATATACTCCGTCTTCAATTACCGTAAGCAGCGTGTGCTGCACGTCAAGCGGCATGTCTCCTATTTCATCAAGGAACAGCGTACCGTCTGCCGCTGTTTCAAAAAAGCCTTTATGATCGACAGCGCCGGTATACGCGCCGCGCGTACAGCCAAATAATTCGCTTTCTATGAGCGAGGAAGCAATGGATGCGATATTGACTTGAATAAACGGTTTGCCGCTGCGCCTTGAATGTGTATGCAGCAGCTTTGCTTCAAACGTTTTTCCGCTGCCTGTTTCGCCAAGCAGCAGCACCGGCTCAGTGCCGCCGGCATACTTTTGCAGCAGCTTTTTGTACTGCGGCGTAATTGCCGGCTTAAAACATACAATTTCGTTCCATACCGCAACGATACCGAAAAATAATTCCGCTGCATATTCAGGCAGTCTAAAGCATCCGGCAAATCCCTGTATCTGCACAAATGACTCGGCGCTGCACGGGATATCTGCCGAAATGACGATAATGCGATGCAGCTTTGGTACAAATTGATATGACAGCACGTGTTTTGCGTGATACAATACTTGTTCAATATCGATAAGAATCACCGCGACATCGAATAGTTCCAGATTTTGTTCGTAGTCTGAAAGCGCAGTATATGTGATGATGCGCATTCTGTCCGAATACTTTCTATAAATCCAGCTGATCAGCGCGTTCTGTTCTGAAATAACAATGACAACCGGAAATAGATCCAGATTCCTAACGCTGTACATATGCAGTTTGTTTTTTCATGTATGAACGCTGACGCAGCAATATATACCAGTAATGAAGATACGAAAAAAAACTGAATATTTTTAACGGATTGCGGATGATCTCTCCGTATATTTCAGAACCTTTTTCAAAAACCGCTTTTGAAATATGCTTTTTCTTTTCCGCGAAAATCGGAATCGCATCTTTGTAGTAGACAAAAATGCTTTTTCGGAAATGCTCGCGGCGCGTGTAAAACCAGCAGTCGCCGTCGCATACGCCGCTGCTCAGCAATACAAGAGACGGTGCTGACTTATACACAGCTGCGCGGATATCCTGTTCCATGCGTTTATGGTAGCGGCCGAAATACCTGCCGACAACAGGCAGATCAGGATACGTAACGCGCACGTTGCGTTCCGCGCTGAGCACCGTTTTTTTTGTACCTCCCAGCAGGTACAGCGATTTTCCGTACCGCTCAAGGATAGTCAGCATCGAAACGACCGTTTCAAACGGCTCATAACGGTATACGCGGGGATACCCCAAAAAAGCCGCGCCTTTGACAATGCTTTTTGAAACGGGAATAACCATATCTGCATTTTTAACGCACTGCGCGTACGTATTTTTCTTTCTCGCTTTGAGCAGTCCCCATACCGAAAGAAACACAATCTGCGCAGGCTTATCTTTTGCAAGCAGCTCAAGCATCGCCGCTTCAAGTCCGTCAGGCGGTAAAATATCGACAGGTACGCCGCCAATGTCTACTCGTTCAAGAGGCATGTGTATTCTCCATCTCCATAATTCTAGACTGTACGGCTGCAATGCCGTAGAGTGCGGCCGTCTCGGTCCTCAGAATATTCGTAGCAAAATGTACCGGCCTAAATCCATTTGCGCAAAACAGCGTCCGTTCTTCGTCAGTTATACCGCCTTCGCAGCCGACGGCAATGGCGGCGGCCCGCGGCACGGCGGCAATGCAGGCAGAAAGCGCGCAGGATTCCCCGCTCCGCTCCGAAAGCAGCACGCCGGAGC
>DXHG01000117.1 GCA_019113455.1 Candidatus Treponema faecavium
GCGTCGGCGCTTCCGATAATCTGGCGAAAGGCGAGTCGACGTTTCTGGTGGAAATGACGGAGACGGCGCATATTCTGCGGTCGGCGACAAAGCACAGCCTCGTGATTATGGACGAAGTAGGGCGGGGCACGTCGACGGAAGACGGCCTTTCTATTGCATGGGCGGTATCTGAATATCTGCTGAACACAATACGGTGCAAAACGCTGTTTGCGACGCACTACCATGAGCTGACACGCCTTGAGCATCCCGCTGTGCTGCGTCTGTGTCTTGATGTGCTTGAGCAGGACGGGCAGGTGATTTTCCTTAAGCGCATTAAAAACGGCGTTATGGAAAACTCCTTCGGCATACACGTTGCGCGCCTTGCCGGTATTCCTGACTGCGTGATACAGCGTGCGCGGGCGCTGTTAGGCGCGCTGCACAAGGATGCGGCGTGCCCCATTACGGAAATGCCTGCCGCGGCGCAAAACGAGGCTGCACCCGCACCGGACAAAACAGACAGCCTTGCGCTTTTTTCTGATGAAGAACTGATAATCGACGAAATACTTTCGCTTGATCCCAACACGATTACGCCGCTTGAGGCGCTGCAGGTTATAGCCCGCTGGAAAAAATCCCTGGCAGCGCGCGAGACCGGCGCCGAGCCGCGCTAAGCCTCTTTTGCGTGCAGCTCACATTCGCGGCGCAAAATCTCGGCTGCGGCGTCAACCGCCTGTTCCGTTGTCGCCCAGCTTGTCGTGAATCGGGCGACAACGTGTTCGCTGTCATACGGTTCCCAGATCTGAAAGGCAATATCTTTTGCCAGCTGCTTTACCGTTTTGTTGGGGAGAATTACAAAAAGCTGATTTGTTCCCGTGTCCATGAGCAGCCTGAAGCCGCACTCCGTAAACGACTGCTTGAGTTTGTGCGCCGTAACAATGGCGCGGCGGCAGATTGTGCGGTATAAATCTCCGGTAAAAAGCGTCTGAAACTGAATTCCGAGCAGCCGTCCTTTTGCGAGCACCGCGCCGTGCTGCTTCATAACAGAAAAGAAATGCGCGGCAAGCTCAGGCTTGGTAAATACGATTGCCTCGCCAAAAAGCGCGCCCGCCTTTGTGCCGCCGATATAAAATACCTCGCAGTTTTTGGCAAGTACCGGAAGCGTTACATCCGTACCATCGGCGGCAAGCGCGTAGCCAAGCCGCGCGCCGTCTACGAAGAGCGGTATATGATGCGCCTTGCAGACAGCATGTATCGCGGCAAGCTCGTCTGCCGTGTAGAGCGTTCCGTATTCTGTCGGGTGGGAAATATACACCGCGCCCGGCTGCGGCATATGTTCATGCGCCGCATCAGCGTAGTATGATGCAAGATACGCCTGCACCGTCTCTGCGGCAATCTTTCCGCTCGTGTGCGCAAGGGTGATAACCTTGTGCCCGCAGTGCTCTATCGCTCCCGCCTCGTGCCCGGCGATATGCCCCGCTGCGGAAGCAAGTACGCCCTGCCAGCCTTTTAAAAGCGCGTCTATAACCGCCGCGTTTGCCTGTGTGCCGCCGACGGCAAAGTACACAGCAGCGTCCTGCACGCCGCATGCGGCTTTAATCATTTCGCGCGCCTGTTCACAGTACGGATCGAATCCGTAGCCGCTCGTCTGTTCCATATTCGTTTCGGCAAGGCGCCGCATGATTTCAGGGTGCGCGCCTTCCATATAGTCGCTTTCAAAGTACAGCATGGCGGTATTGTACCGTGCTGCGCGCTGAATGCGCAACTGGTCTTCTGCGCTTGCGCGCGGGTGTTTTTTCTTTCGCAAAGCTGTCTTTTTCAGAGGCGCTGTTCCAGTTGCAGACCTGCGGTCTGTTTGCGCAGTTTGATGATGGCAGAATCCTGAACTTGCATAAGTATAGCCGCAAGCTGAGCGGGCAAACTAACATATTTGCCGATGGCAAACAAAAAATTTGCCGTTTATCCGGTAAGAATTTTGCCGTCGGCCAGCGAGACACTTGCAATCGGCAAAGTTTTCATTTGCCGACGGCAAACTGAAAATTTGCCGTCGGCAAGTGCGCCGCTGGCCATCGGCAAAAATCATGTCTGATAAATGGCAAAATTTAATTTTGCCATCGGCAAATATGTTAGTTTTTAAATGGCAGAGCTGACAGCCATCGGCAAATTTCCTGAGCCCGCACAGTTTGCAGATAGCTAAACTGTGCGGGCTTTCGACTTCCAGCTTACAAGCAGCGGGGCTCCTCCCTCCCCAGGAAAGCAGATTGCAGAGAATAAGAAAGAAAGCCGTGTGTACACGCAGCGTTGCTCCCGCAGGGAACATGCAAACAAAAAAGACCCGCGTTGCCCAACCGTATGTTTTTTGATATACTCTGCGTATTACTCACATATCAGAGAGGTGCATGGTGGCAAAGCGCGCCCTTATCAGTGTTTTTGTAAAAGACGGTATTCTTGAGCTTGCCCAGTTTTTGGCGGAGCGAGGCTGGGAAATCATTTCGACCGGCGGCACCGCCGCGTATTTGAAGCAGCACGGTATTTCCGTTACCGATGTAAGCGCGGTAACGCATTTTCCTGAATGTCTTGACGGCCGCGTAAAGACGCTGCATCCGGCGATACACGCCGGTCTGCTCGCGCGGCGCGAAAACGAGGCGCATATGGCGACGCTTGCAGAGCTCAGTATAGCGCCGATAGATTTAGTCTGCGTAAATCTGTATCCGTTCTTTACGAAAGTGCAGGAAGGGCTTTCGTTTGCGGACACGGTTGAATTCATCGATATCGGCGGGCCGACAATGCTTCGTTCCGCCGCAAAAAACTTTACCGACGTGCTTGTGCTTACTGACCCTGCCGATTACGCGCAGGCTATGGAATATATCGAAGCGGACAGCGTGCCTGACGTATTCCGCCGTATGCTTGCCGGAAAAGTCTTTAACCTCACAAGCGCGTATGACGCCGCTATTTCCCGCTTTATGCTGGGAACCGAGGGTGAACAGGAATTTCCGCAGTATTACGCGCAGCCGCTCGTGCTTTCTCAGCGGCTGCGGTATGGAGAAAACGCGCATCAGCGTGCGGCGCTGTACGTAACTGCCGACCGCAAAGGCGCGTTCGGCGGTATGCGTCAGCTCCAGGGCAAGGAGCTCTCGTACAACAATATCCGCGACCTTGATGTGGCGTGGAAAGCCGTATGCGCGTACAGCTCGTTTGTGAAAAACGCGGAGCCGGTAGACGGCGTGCGTTTTTCGAGCACGGGAAACAGCGTGTTTACCGTCGCGCTCAAGCACAATACGCCGTGCGGCGCGGCGCTCGGAGATACCGTGCTTGAATCATACACGCGCACGTTTGACTGTGATCCGGTTTCCATTTTCGGCGGCATTATCGGCTGCAGCGCCGTTATCGACAAGGCGGCGGCCGAAATTATGGCAAAAACATTTCTTGAAGTAATTGTTGCCCCGGGCTTTACCGAAGAAGCGCTTGCAGTGTTCAGCGCGAAAAAGAATCTCAGGCTTATCGCCGCAGACATTGCTGCGGCGGAAACGCACGACTGCATGGCCGTTGACGGCGGGCTGCTTGTGCAGAGCCGCGATAACCGCCTGTTTGAAAAGTGGCAGGTTGTAACCGAAGCCGCTCCGACGCAGGCGCAGATCGATGAGATGGCGTTCGGCATGGCGGTTGCAATGTTCGCCAAGTCAAACGCGATTGTAGTGGTAAAGGAGCACGCAGCGATAGGCATCGGCTGCGGGCAGACAAACCGCATCTGGGCTGCCGAACAGGCGCTTGAGCGCGCGCGCCAAATCACGAGCGCTGCAGGCAAGGCAAATGCGGAAGTGCTTGTGAGCGATGCGTTTTTTCCGTTTGCCGACTGCGTGGAAAAAGCCGGCGAGTACGGCATAAAAGCCATTATCCAGCCCGGCGGTTCAATCCGCGATCAGGAATCGATTGATGCGTGCAACAAACTGGGAATTGCAATGGTCTTTACCGGCACGCGCCATTTTAAGCACTGAGAGTCCGGTTTATGCTCTATCATCTGGCCGGCAATCTGATACCGTATTTCGGGCCGTTCAGGCTGTTTCAGTCGTATACGGTGCTCATTGTGCTTGCGCTGTACGCGGCGTTTTTTGCGTCGGTGCTGCTGCTGCCGAAACTGTATCGCCTGCTGCCGCATGACCGCGGCAGGGAATTCACACTGAACGCGGAAGCGGCAAAAGGCAAGCCGACCGGTTCGGGGTGCGTCTTTATCTCGCTGTTTGTGTGTATCTGCTTTCTTCTGATTCCGCTCACGCGATTGCAGACGGTGATTCTGCTGCTGACGTGGCTCACGATGCTGACGGGCTTTCTTGATGATCGGAGCGCCGTGAGCTGGGGAGAGTACCGCAAGGCGCTGCTCGATCTGGTGGTGTGCGTCGCGGCGGCGATATTCCTGTACGGCTATCTGTCGCAGACAACGGCTGACGGCAAAGTACATTTATGGCTGCCGTTCATATCGGGAACGGTTGCGGTGCCGCCGTGGCTCTATATTATCATAGCGACGGTGCTGTTATGGGCATCGATAAACACGACGAACTGCACGGACGGCGTGGACGGTCTTTCGAGTACGCTCGTGCTCGTGGGGCTTATCACAATGGGCGCAATCTTTTACTTTGTGCTTGGCCATCGTGAAATCGCCTCGTATCTCTTGGTGCCGCACCTTGCCGCCGGTGCAAACTGGGCGGTTATGACGTTTGCGCTCGCCGGTGCGCTCATGGGGTATTTGTGGCACAACGCGTTTCCCAGCCACGTGCTCATGGGAGACGCCGGCAGCCGCGCGCTCGGTTTCTATATCGGCGTATGCGTCATGGTGTCAGGCAATCCGTTTTTAATCTTTGCCACGTCATCGATTATTTTTGTAAACGGCGGCTTGGGGCTTTTAAAAGTATTTCTCATGCGCTTCTGCAAAATGAAAGTGTTCAGCACAATACGTTTTCCGCTGCACGACCACATGCGCCATAACCATAATTGGTCTCCGACGCAGGTGCTGCTCAAGTTTCTTATCATGCAGGTGCTTATTACGCTTGCGGTAATCGGTCTGTTCTTTAAGGTTCGGTAAGAGAATTGGTGTTGAAAAGCGCGCGCCGCGCTGTCGGTGTACGGCACCGGAAACGCGGCGCTTTTGAGTGTTCAGCCTGTGTGTCAGCCGCGGTTAATATGCG
>DXHG01000118.1 GCA_019113455.1 Candidatus Treponema faecavium
GTATCGTAACTTTCCCAATTTTCGGGCACGGAAGAAACAAGCGCTGTGCCGTTTTGCATCTCCGTGTTTTCATGCTCAATCGAAACGCGGCTGTCCCCGTTTCTCCAATTCAAATCAGCGGATGTATAGGGCTCTGCAGGCACAAGTTCAAAAACATCACCGCCTGCTGCATCGGCAATATAGCCGGCAATTTTTTCAGTACTGCCCGTGGCAGAGTAATATACCACCAATACATCGCCCCAGTCTTCAGGGAGTTTTACCGGTTCATTTGATGAAGCAAAAAGCCCGAAAACGCCGCCTGCGCCGGTACATAACACCAGAAGCGCTGTCAGTAATTTTTTCATGATTCATTCTCCTTAGTTTGAATCTCTATTATTATATATTTCCATGAATATGAATTGTCCGTCTGTCTGCCGACGTACACCGTATCTTCTTTTCTTCCCTGTGCCTGCATTTCCCGACAGCCTGCGCAAAATGCAAACATACAGCAGACTGCCGAAAACAGCATACCATGCCTTACTCTAAGCCCCGCTCAGAAAGCCAGTTCTGTAGATGAGCGGCAATCTCCGCGTTATTCAATTCCTGAAACATAAAATGACTGTTTCCGGTAATGCCTATTTTGGGTAGATCAATAACTACGGCATCGCCGCCGTCACGGTTATATGCCTCGGCAAATGCAATCGCTGTGTCCCGCACGTCTTTCCAGAACGCGCTCGACATAATATCCTCAGGCCCGTTATCAATGTAGTCGCCAAAGTACATGATAATCGGGATATCCGCTTCAAGGAATTTATAGTAGAGGTCCGAACCAATCTCAGGCGTTCCGCCGGGCTCCACCGCGACAATTGCGGCGATATTATCCGCATCCGTCTGCCAGCCGACGCGGCCGCCCTGCGAATGTGTAACGTATATCGATTTCTTTCCGGTTATTTCCCGTACATCGGCAAGCACATCGCTCAGCACATCGCCGAATAATTCTTCGTCATAATTGCCCGTGTTTGGCGTCATCTGTCTGAAAAACTGATTCTGCGCTTCTTCTCCTGCAGGAAACTGCGAACCAGGATAGCGTTCCGGCGCGACGCGCCCGATACGAAAATGCGTATACCACGCCTGATCGCCAGGCTTATAACTTTTGCCGTCATCTCCCCATGCGTCAAGCTCCATATCCGTCATGCGCACTGTTGAACCGGCAGCACCGCGGCGAGGCTGATCAACGAGAAATATAGAATGCCCCTGCCGCAAAAACCACGGCGCCCACGATTCCCGTCCGTCAGGTGCAGAAACCCAACCGGTACGCGACTGTCCATATCCGTGCAGAAACACCATCGGCGTACTGCCGCCGCCTGCGGGAATCTGATAAAACGTATTTGCGTGATCCACGTGCGCCGTATTGCCAGGCCGTTCCGCGTCAAGCCAGTTTGTCGTGGGGTCATACGTTCCAGGCACCGGTTCCGTTACCGTTCCGCCGGAAGCAAAGAACCCCTGTTCTGCAATCAGCAGTGCATCTTCCTGCGCCTGCCGCTGCTCAGGCGCGGACGCGCAGGAAACCAGGCTCAGCACAAGGGTCGCTCCCGCTATGCCATACTGTATCCGTTTCATAGTCGTACCTCCTAAAAAAACTGTTAATGAATTTTCCAGCCGCTGATCATTTTTACAAATTCAGGGTCTGCATGGTTTACAATCTCACTGTGCCCGATATCCAGCTCGCCAATCGCGCGCATATCCTCCGCATCAAGCGAAAAGTCCCAGATAGCAAGGTTTTCTTCCATCCGCTCTTTATGCGTTGATTTGGGAATAACGACTACGCCGCGTTCTACGTTCCAGCGCAGCGCAACCTGCGCCGCAGTTTTGCCGTATTTTTCCGCAATCGCAGTTAAAACCGGATGAGAAAAAATACCGTGCTTGCCTTCCGCAAACGGCCCCCACGCTTCCGGCTGCACGCCGAACTCTTTCATTGTTTTAAGCGCGTCCTCCTGCTGAAAAAACGGATGCAGCTCTATCTGATTCACTGCAGGAATAATTTCGTTATGCAGGCATAAATCGGCAAGCACGTGCGGATACATATTGCACACGCCGATCGCGCGGATTTTACCTTCTTTATACAACTCTTCCATGGCGCGCCACGAACCGTAGTAGTCGCCCATCGGCTGATGAATCAGGTACAGATCGATGTAATCAAGCCCCAGCTTTTTAAGCGAAAGCGCAAGAGCCGCCTTTGTGTTCTGATAACCTGAGTCCTGCACCCACAGCTTTGTCGTAACAAAGATTTCGTCACGCGCAATGCTCGATTTCCGTATCGCGCGCCCTACTGCTTCTTCGTTTCCATAGGCAGCAGCCGTATCGATAAGCCGGTAACCGCAGGCAAGCGCGTCGGTTACCGCCTGCTCTGTCAGCTGACCGTCCGGAACCTGAAACACGCCGAACCCTTCTTTCGGCATTTTAATGCCGTTATGCAATTCTACAAAATCCATAAAAACCTCCGTGCCATAGCACCGCATACAGGCGGCGCCAGCCGGTATGCAGTATATGCAGATATTAGCGTATCATCAGGCAGCGTGTACAATTAAACTTTTTTACACCGCTATACGCTGTGCGCATAGCAAGCATGCAGACAGCCCTCCCCGGAAAAGCAAATTACAGAGACTAAAAAAGGAAAAAAGTCCGTGTGTGCACACGCAAAAATATTCCGCAGAGACCTGCAAATACAGTGCACACGCTGCAGTATGCAGAGTAAACGCCGATGCACTGCGCCCCGCCGTGCGCTCTTTTAGAAATGCCGCGCCTGTGGTACAATACGGTGCATGGAAACCTATATCCTGCGCCAGCTTGCAGCTTTTGCCGAATACGGCACGCTTTCCCGTGTTGCCGAAGAGCTGCACACATCGCAGCCGGCAATCAGCCGCTCCATGCAGAAACTTGAAGACGAGCTTGAAGTTCCGCTGTTCTCCCGCGGTAAAAACCGCATCGCGCTCAACGAGTTCGGCATGATTGCGGCGGAACACGCCAAGCACATTATGCAGGCGCACGACGCCATGCAGCGCGAAGTCCGCGCGGCATGGCAGAAAAACCGCACATTTTCTTTAGGGGCAGTTGCGCCCATGCCCATACACGAGCTTACGCCCGTAATCGCGCAAATCTATATGGGAGTTCACATCACTGCAGACTTGCAGGAAACCGAAGAACCGCTTTTCAGCGGCCTTGACGACGGCACCTACCGGCTTATTGTGCTGAATCATGATGTAAAAGAAGACGCCTATTACAGCCAGTTTTTGTTTCGCGAAAAACTCAGCGTACTGCTGCCTAAAAAACACCGGCTGGCACGGCGCAAGTCGCTTAAGCTCAGCGATTTACGCGGAGAAAACATTTTAATTCACCGCGACATTGGATTCTGGTTTCCGTTATGCAGAGAGAAAATCCCTGACGCGAACTTTCTTGAACAAAAGCAGCTGTCTGTTCTGCGTCAAATCGTTATGGCCGCGGATCTGCCGTCGTTTATGACAAATATCTCATACAAAGACACGCCGGTGCCCAAAAACAAAGTATCCGTTCCGCTGCAGGATGCAGAAACAGACGTGCGGTACTGGTGTGTGTGCAGAAAAGACGCGCGGCGGGAGCTTGAACCGCTGTTTTCACAAATCCGCACGATGGCTCAAAGCAGCACTTCTGCTGCAAGCTGACGCGGTGCCCTCCCCTGCAGCGCGGAAATCTCTGCCGCGGCTTCTTCCAAATCAGCGTCCCTGCAAATTCCGCCGGTGAATAAACGAATGGTCTTATGCCGGCTGCGGCCATGCCTGCCGCATCACCCGTTTTTGTATATGCCAGCGCGCACACGAGCAGATTTGCCGGCGGCTGACAAATTTCCCGTTTAAAAAATAACAATTTGCCGATGGCAAAATTTTATTTTGCCATTTATCAGACATGAATTTTGCCGATGGCCAGCGGCGCACTTGCCGACGGCAAATTTTCTGTTTGCCGTCGGCAAAGTAAAAGTTTGCCATCGGCAAGTGTCTCGCTGGCCGACGG
>DXHG01000119.1 GCA_019113455.1 Candidatus Treponema faecavium
CGCGTACGGACGCATATTCGGGCCCAAATTTATGGCGCTGTTCAGGCTCGGCGGCGTGAATCTGCATCCGTCTCTGCTGCCGCTCTACCGCGGCGCGGCGCCCGTGCAGTCGGTCATTCTGCACAGAGAGACAGAAACGGGCGTTTCCGTGCAGAAAATAGCCGAAAAGATGGACAGCGGCGCCATTCTTGCCCAGGAGCGCATTGCGCTGTGCGGTACAGAAACTGCTTCTTCTCTGCTTGAAAAAAGCGCGCGTATCGGCGCTGAGCTTGTGCACCGCGTTGTGTCTGAGGCAGCGGCAAGGGATTCGCTTCCTGCCGGCACCGCGCAGGATGAGACGCGCGCGACATACTGCGAGCTTATACGCAAGGAAGACGGGCGCATTGACTGGCGGCGTGCTGCGGCAGAGATAGACGCGCAGGTGCGGGCGTTTGACCCGTGGCCTTCGGCGTATACGCTGTTCAGGGGCACGCCGCTTAAAATACTGTGCGCGGCGGTATTCACCGGTGAGACTGCCGTTCCCGCAGGCGTCGTGCCCGGAAGCGTGCTCGGCGTCGACGCGGACGCCGGCATACTGGTGCTGACCGGCTGCGGTATTCTTGCCGTTTGTGCCCTGCAGCTGCAGGCTAAAAAAGCGGCGGCGTGGAAAGATTTTATAAACGGCGCGCGCGGCATTATCGGATGTGTGCTGGGAGATAACACAGATTCCGGCGCGCCGTCTGTGTGAGGTTTTGCTGATATGAAGTTTCATAAAGAGAAAAAGCCCGCGGGCGATGCGGGTGAGAATACGGAAAAAAAGCGCTCGCTTCGCATTTCGGCTGAAGAAGACATGCAGGCAGTGCGCATGGGCGGCAGACCGTTCGTGTTCATTATACTGGGAACAGCCTTTTTGATGATGTGCGTGTGCGCCGCTGCATTCTTTATTATGGTAAAAGGCGCGGAAGAAGTGCTGGTGCCCGACGTAACAGGCAAAGACCTTGCGTCGGCGCTTTTGGAAATGCAGGTAAAAGAACTCTACCCGCGCATCCAGCTGCGGTATTCGGAAACGCCCGGCGATGAAGGCACGATCCTTTCGCAGACGCCCTCCGGCGGCGCGATTGTCAAGGCGGGCAGGCGCATTGAGCTTGTCGTAAGCCGCGGCGTTATCATTGATCAGATAGAAGACTACGTGGGGCAAAAGCTCGACGACGTGCAGCTGCGTATACAGACATTGTTCAGCGGCGCTTCGCGGACGCTTATCACTGTCGGCGAGCCGCAGTACCGCGCAGACGCATCTGAAGCAGGCACGGTGCTTGAACAGGAGCCGCCCGCCGGTACAGCCATCTCCGAGCCGGTAACGCTCCGTCTGGTAGTAAGCCGCGGCCCAAGCTATGAGCAGACGCGCGTCCCCGATATAATCGGGATGTCGGTAAACGACGTGCTGACGCAGATGAGCCGCTCCCGCGTGATTTTTGATTTTACGGCGCGCACGGCCGCGGAAGGAGAAACCGCGGGTACCGTTGTGTCGCAGCAGCAGCATGACAGCGAGTTTATCAGAAATTATTCGCGGCTGGCGGCGGAATTTGCGTTCCCCGCGGAGCAGACGGATGAAGCGCGGTACGGCATCTTTACCGCCTCGCTGCAAAACTTTCCATATCCGCTTGAGCTCAGGCTTGACGCGCATACGCCGGAAGGAGAAACATACACGCTTGTAACGTTTAATCACCCCGGAGGACAGGTAACCATTCCGTACACGGCAGAATCAGGCACAGAGCTGTCGCTGTATGTGGCAGGCCGCCTTGAGCGCACCGTAACGGTTCAGTAACAGCAGAGCACCGCTGTGGAGGGAGAAGCACAGCTTTTGAAGAGAGGAGCGCCACTCCCTCCTCCAAACAAATTACAGAGAACCGCAAAGAAAAAAGCCCGCGTGCAGGCACAGCCGCACCCCGCAGGAGGAGCCTGCAAAGAAAAAACGCGGGCTTGAGCGCTTATATACTGGCGATTATCAGCCCTTTTGCTTTATCTTATCCATAAGCGCAGGCAGTACAAGCAGGCCTGCGGCAAACACGGCAAGCGCGCTTATCCACGCGGCGCCGAGACTGAGGAATATGCCGCCGAATATAAAACCGACACATGCGCAGACCGCACTGAACATGGCGTAGGGCATCTGCGTTGCAACGTGCTCAAGATGCGGACAGCTTGCGCCTGTTGACGAAAGTATCGTTGTATCCGAAATAGGCGAGGCATGATCGCCGAACACGGCGCCTCCGATAACGGCGGCGCAGACAATCATTGAGGCGTGCACGAGCATATCCTGCGCCATGCCGTTCGCTTCGGCGAGCGTCGTGATAATCGGCAGTGCAATTGGCAGCATAATGCCGAACGTGCCCCAGCTGGTGCCGGTGGCAAACGAGATTACCGCCGAGACGATAAACATAACCGCCGGCAGTATCCACACGGGAAAACCTCCGCCGCGCACGAGTTCCGACAGATACACGCCCAAGCCCAATCCGCCTTCTTCTGGCGCCGCCTTGATAATCGTGCCGATAGCCCACGCCATCGCAAGGATAATAAGCGCGGGCGCCATCGAGTTTATGCCGCCGCGCAGCGCTTCCCCCGCTTCTTTGAGCGTCAGGAGCCTGCGGGCAAGATAATAGATATATGTTGCCGTTATCGTGAAAACAACCGCATAGCAGAGCGCAACGGATGAGTCGGTGTTGTTGAACGCCTCGCCGAGCGTCATGGAGCGCGCCGCGTCGGAAAGCGAGCTGACGTCCCCGCCGTTGATGGCGGCAAGCCACGTTGTTACCGGAAAAAAGACAACCGCGCTGATGATGAGCACTATAATCGGAAACAGCATGTCTGCAGGCTTTGCGGCTTTGTTTGCAGCCGTCTCTTCTGCTCCCGACGCAGGCCCGTACAGCGCCTCGTTATACAGCGTGCCCCGCGCGGCAAGCTCCTCGGACCGCTTCATGGGGCCGAAATCCCGCTTAAGAAAGATAACTGCAAATACGAGCAGCAGCGCGAGCAGCGCGTACAGGTTGTAAGGAATGGCGCGGATAAAGAACTGGAACTCGCTCATGCCGAGCTTTTCAAAGCCCTGCGCGTCGCGGATAATAGACATGACCGTTACGACCCAGCTTGAAATCGGCGCGAGGATACAGATAGGCGCCGCCGTTGAATCAAGGATATAGGCAAGTTTCGCGCGGGACACGCGCGTTTTGTCGCAGATGGGGCGCATTACCGTGCCGACCGACAGCGAGTTAAAGTAATCGTCGATAAAGATAATGATGCCGAACACGGCAGTCATAAACTGCGAGCTTGTGCGGGTTTTGAGCTTTGCAGACGCCCAGCGCCCAAACGCGCCTGCGGCGCCGGTTTTGGTGAGCATACCGACAAGACCTCCGAGCAGTGCGCAGAACAAAAATATGCGTATGTTCCAGCCGTCGGCGAGCGAGTCTGCAATTAAATCGGTAAAGCGCATGAGCGCCATAAACGGATTGCCGCCTGCGGCTATGAGCGCGCCGGAGACAATGCCCAAAAAAAGCGAGACAATCACGTCTTTTGTAGCGAATGCAAGAATAATCGTTAATACGGGCGGGATAATGCCCAATATACCAAAATGTTCCACAACATCCTTCCTCAAAATAAAAAACTGTAGTAATATTACCATACCTTTGGCGCTGACAACAACAGCGGTTTTCACGGAGAAAAACGAATGACGCCTAAAATCTGCCTGTGTCTGACAGGCGCTACAATAGAAGAAGATCTGCGTATCCTTGATGAGTACCGCAGCTGGATAGACATTGCTGAGCTGCGCGTTGATTACCTGTGCAAGGACGAACGGCTGCAAATACGTAAATTTCCCGCGCTTGCAGGCGTTCCCTGTATTCTGACGATACGGCGCGTGCTTGACGGCGGCAAGTTCGCCGAAGGCGAGGCGGCGCGCACGCTGCTGTTCGCGCGCGGGCTCGCGTTTGCCGACCAGGATTCCCGCAAGAATTTTGCGTATGTTGATTTTGAAGAAGACTTTCAGGTGCCCAGCCTGCAGGACGCGGCGTTTGCGTTCGGCACGCGCGTCATACGCAGCTGCCACAGCATGCACGAACCGGTAACGAACATCGCGGAGCATATGCAGAAGATGCGCATTACCGGCTATGAAATACCAAAAATAGCCTGTATGCCGAACTCAATACGGGAGACGGCAGCGCTGTTCCATGAAGCAAAACTGCTTTCAGGCTTTGAGCATATCCTGTGCGCCATGGGGCCGTACGGCGCGCCGACTCGCATTCTGGCAGAGCGGCTCGGCTCGTTTTTAACGTACACGTCGCCGAAAGACGCCGGCAGCGGCATGGCTGCGCTGGGGCATATCGATCCGGTTACGCTCAATGAGGTGTATAATTTCAGGGGAATAGACGCAAAAACAAAGATATTCGGCGTAACCGGCTACCCGCTTGAAATTACGCAGAGCCCCGCGCTGCATAACGCAGGATACCGCCGCCACGGCATGAATTCGGTCTATATCCCGATACGCGCGCAAAAGATAGAAGAGGCGCTCGACTTTGCCCGCGAGCTTGACATAACGGGGCTTTCGGTAACGATTCCGCATAAAGAAAGCGTGCTTGATGAGCTGCAGTCCGTTTCATCGGCTGTCGGAGAAATCGGCTCATGCAACACGATTGTGCGCAGCGGAGACGGCTGGACAGGATTCAACACCGATTCGAGCGGCCTTATCGAAGCGCTTCAGGAATTTCTGCGGACAGACACGCTGCGGCACACAAAAGTTGCGATTATCGGCGCGGGAGGCGCTGCGCGCGCGGCGGTGTACGCGGTGCGTCAGATGCACGGCAGCGTGTGCGTATTCAACCGGACCGTGTCCCGCGCCCGCACGCTTGCAGAAGAATATAACTGCAAATGGGCCGCGCTTGACGAAACGGCGGTTCCGCTGCTTGAACGCTACAGCGATCTCATTATTCAGACAACGTCCGTCGGCATGGGATGCGCCGGTCCGTCAGACAGCACGACAGATCCGCTGTATTTTTACGGGTTCCGGGGACACGAGGCCGTATACGACGTGATTTATTCCCCGGAGCTCACGCCGCTTTTGGCGCGGGCAAAAGAAGCCGGCTGCCGCGTGTCAAACGGACTGAGTATGCTCCGGTATCAGGCGTACCGGCAATTTAAATTATTTACGGGAGTGGAATATGACGAGGAACATTCCTCAGCAGGAACAGAAAGTATTGGCCGCAGACACGGCCGTTAACGCGCTGTGTAACGAAGGCCTCATTCATTCGGGAATGAAAATCGGGCTGGGCACCGGTTCCACAGCGATGCCGGCGGTGTACGCGCTTTCCGCGCTCTTGGAGCGGGGCGCAGTAACTGACATAAAGGCGGTCGCAACGAGCTTTCAGACCTCAATTGAGTGCGAGCGGCTGGGTATTCCGGTGTACTCGATGAACGCGGCGGTTATCGGCGGCGAGCTTGACCTTGCGATAGACGGCGCAGACGAGATAGACCCCGAGTGCCGCCTGATTAAGGGCGGCGGAGCTGCGCTGCTGCGCGAAAAAATCGTTGAATACAGCGCACGCCTGCTGGTTATCGTTGCCGATGAGACAAAAGCCGTAGCGCATATCGGCACCGGATTTGCGGTGCCGGTGGAAGTGATTGGCGAAGCGCGTGTGCCGGTGATGCGCGCGCTTGAAAAACTCGGCGCATCGTGCGTGCTGCGCGAAGGCGTACGGAAATGCGGGCCGGTTATCACTGATAACGGCAATATGATTCTTGACTGCCGCTGGAGCGCGCCGATTGACCCCGCTGCGATGGAGCGCGCGATAAACGATATCCCGGGCGTGGTGGAAAACGGCCTGTTTACGCGCGTGCGCCCGACGGTGTTCATTGCCCACGCGGACGGCACCGTTGAGCGCAGAGCCTGACGCGGCAGGATACGCGCAGTTTTCGTTTTTATATGCGCCGTTAAAAAACACCCGTTTGCCGATGGCAAAATTTATATTTGCCGTTTATCCGGTAAGAAATTTGCCGTCGGCCAGCG